>DWZY01000153.1 GCA_019117325.1 Candidatus Brevibacterium intestinigallinarum | reverse complement strand
CTCGAAGACCTTCCGGTCGCTGGCCCGGATCGGCGGGGCCGCCTCGAGCTCCGCCGGCATCTTCGTCCCGCGCGAGCTCAAGCGCAAGGACATGCCCGCCATCATCCACGAGCTGGCCTCGCGGACGCCCGCGCAGCGAGCCGCGCTGCCCGGCGTGTCCGAGGCCCGGTCCGGCCAGGTGCTGGCCGGGGCCATCGTCGCTGAGGCCGCGATGACGATCTTCGACGTGTCCGCTCTGCACATCTCGCCGTGGGCACTGCGCGAGGGCATCATCATGCGCCAGCTGGACCTGCTGGACTCCTCCGAGATCCTCTCGCCCACCCGCCGTCGCATCGGCCCGCCGCCGGCGCCCGCGCTCACGCACCGCGCGAACGGCGAGATCGAGGTCGCCGGGACCGCCCGGTCCGCTGCCGAGGCCGTCGGGCGGGAGTGAGCCGTGGCTGACAGGAAGCGGCGACCGCTCACCACCCGCAACAGTGCGCGGCTGAAGACCAAGCGCCAGCGGGAGGAGCTGGCGCGCAATCCGGTGTTCGAGCCCAAGTCCAAGTACCGGTCGATCCACCCGATCCGAGTGGGGCTGTCGACCTCGTCCGTCTACCCGATGACCGTCCGCGAGTGCTTCGAGACCGCGTCCCGGTTGGGCTACGACGGCGTCGAGGTCATGATCACGAACAACGAGGAGACCCAGGACGCGGGCCTCATGGCGCGCTTCGCGGAGGCCACCGGGCTGCCCGTCCTCTCCGTTCACGCGCCCACCCTGCTCCTCATGCCCCGGGTCATGACGAAGGATCACTGGGAGAAGCTGCGGCTGACCGCAGAGCTCGCGAAGGAGGCCGGTGCCCGCACCGTCGTGCTCCACCCGCCGTTCCGCTGGCAGGGCGACTACGCGCGGAACTTCGCCGAGGGCGTGCGGGAGCTGTCCCAGGAGACGGGCGTGACTCTGGCGGTCGAGAACATGTACCCGTGGCGGGCGGGCCTGCGCGAGGTCATCGTCTACGCGCCGCACTGGGACCTGCTGGGGCAGGACTACGACGCGGTCACCTTCGACTTCTCGCACGCCTCCACGGCGGGCACGGACGCGCTCGAGGCCGTCCGCACGCTGTTCCCCGCGCTGCGGCACATCCACCTGACCGACGGGTCCGGCTCGCTCACGGACGAGCACCTCGTGCCGGGCCGTGGCCAGATGCCGGTCGCGGAGACACTCCAGTACCTGGCCAAGCACGACTGGTCCGGCGACGTCGTCGTCGAGGTCAACACCCGCTTCACGCCGCGCCGGTCGACCCGCGACGCGATGCTCGCAGAATCGCTCGCCTTCGCGCGCGAGCACCTGGGCCTCACCGGCCGCACCGAGGCAGAACCGCAGCAGTAGTAGCCTCTGTCCCATGCGGATCGCTTTCATCGGTACGGGCAGCATGGGCGGAGCACTCCTCGAGGGGGTCCTCGCCTCCGGGCAGAGCGCGCAGGACGTGCGCGCGACGACGGCCTCGCGCGCCAGCGCGCAGGACCTCAGCGAGCGCCTGGGGGTGACGGCCCTCGCGCTCGAGGACGACCCCCGGGCCAACGAGACCGCGGCCTCGGACGCGGATCTGGTGCTCGTGGGCGTCAAGCCCTGGATGCTCGCGGACACCGCGGCGACCCTGGCACCGGCGCTGCGAAACGACGCCGTCATCGTGTCGATGGCTGCTGGCGTCGACCTCGAGACCCTCGCCCGCCTGTTCCCCGACCGCCCGATCGTGCGGATCATGCCCAACACCCCGTCGTCGGTGGGCAGCGGCGTCATCGCCCTGGCCGCCTCGGCCGAGGTCCCGGCCGGCACGGTCGAGAAGCTCACGTCTCTGCTCGCGGGCGCGGGACGCGTGGTCCCCGTCGCCGAGGCGGACATGCCGACGATGATCGGGGCCTCGGCCTCGGGCGTCGCCTACTTCTTCCTGCTGGCCCAGCACATGGTCGAGGCCGCCGTCGCCCAGGGCCTGGACGAGGACACCGCGCGGGCGACCGTCGCGGCGACCGCGGCCGGCGCCGGCCGCCTGCTGGAGCGGGACCCGGATCCCGCCGCGCTGCGCGAGGCGGTCACGAGTGCCGGTGGGACGACCGCGGCAGGCATCGCCTCGTTCGCCGAGGACGGCTTCGGGGACGTCGTGGCGCGCGCGGTGCGCGCCGCGGGGGACCGGTCGCTGCAGATGGAGGCGGAGAACCGTGTCGACTGACCGGAGGGGCAGCCGGCGCGCGCTGCGCGGCATGGGCCTGCGTGCCCTGCGCTCCACAGACTGGGAGGGCTCGGCTTCCGGCGTACTGATCGTGGGGCTGGGCCGATTCGGCTCCGCGACGGCCAGCTCGCTCATGCACATGGGCCGCGAGGTCATGGCGATCGAGAAGAGCCCGGAGCTCGTCCAGGAGTGGTCCGCGAAGCTCACGCACGTCGTCGAGGCGGATGCCACCCACATCGAGGCGCTGCGGCAGCTGGGTGCCGGCGAGTTCACGACTGCGGTCGTGGGGATCGGCTCGTCGATCGAGGCGAGCGTGCTCACGACCGCGAACCTCATCGACCTGGGCGTCGAGCAGATCTGGGCGAAGGCGATCTCCGACGCGCACGGGAAGATCCTGCGCCGGATCGGCGCGGAGCACGTGCTGTACCCGGAGACGGAGGCCGGTGACCGGGTCGCGCACCTCATGAACACGCGCATGATCGACTACATCGACTTCGACGACGGCCAGTTCGCCGTCGTCAAGATGCGCCCGCCGGAGTCCGTCAAGGAGAAGACCCTGGCCGAGGCCCGGATCCGCGACCGCTTCGGCGTCACCGTCGTCGGCATCAAGGCGCCCGGCAGGGAATTCACCTATGCGGACATGGACACGCGCATCGGGCGCCAGGACGTGCTCATCGTCGCGGGCCACGTGGACCGGCTGGGAGCCTTCGCGCGGCACTCGTGAGACCGGCGCCCGTGGTCTAGACTGCCGCTCTGCCACACGTGCACCCAGAAAGGCCCGCGATGTCCGATCGGAATCCCTCCGCCGTCTCCTCCCAGACGGAGGAGCCCGGCCTCAAGAAGGTCCTCGGTCCGGGCCTCCTGCTCCTCTTCATCGTCGGCGACATCCTGGGCACGGGCGTCTACGCCCTGACCGGGCAGGTCGCCGGTCAGGTGGGCGGCGCGGGCTGGGCCCCGCTGCTGCTGGCCTTCGGCATCGCGATGCTCACCGCGCTGTCGTACCTGGAGCTGGTCACGAAGTACCCGCGAGCTGCCGGTGCCGCGCTGTACGCGCACAAGGCGTTCGGCATCCACTTCGTCACGTTCCTCGTCGCGTTCGCGGTCCTGTGCTCCGGCATCACGTCGGCCACGACCGCGGCCCGCGCTGTGGCGGCCAACCTGCTCAAGGGCCTGGGCTATGAGCCGGGCCTGTGGGCGCCGCTCATCATCGCGCTCGTCTTCCTGCTCATGCTGGCGGCGATCAACCTGCGCGGCGTGAGCGAGAGCGTCTGGTTCAACGTCTTCCTCACGTGCGTCGAGCTCACCGGCCTGCTGCTGGTCATCGGGGTGGGCTTCATCGCGGTGTTCCAGGGCGACGCGGACTTCTCGCGCGCCGTCATCTTCGAGACGGAGGGCGACAAGTCCGTCTTCCTCGCGATCACCGGCGCCACCGCACTGGGCTTCTTCGCGCTGGTGGGCTTCGAGGATTCGGTCAACATGGTCGAGGAGACGAAGGACCCGTCGATCTTCCCCAAGATCCTCATCACGGGACTGAGCCTCACTGCCGTCGTCTACGTGCTCGTCTCCGTCATCGCGGTGGCCGTCGTCCCCGTGGGGCAGCTGGCGACCTCGGAGACGCCGCTGCTGGACGTCGTGGCCGCGGGCGCACCGGGTCTGCCGATCGATGACATCTTCCCGTACCTCACGATCTTCGCGGTGGCGAACACCGCGCTCATCAACATGCTCATGGCCTCGCGCCTCCTCTACGGCATGGCCAACCAGCGGGTGCTGCCGGCCGTGTTCGGCAAGGTGCTGCCCGGCCGCCGGTCCCCGTGGGTCGCGATCCTCTTCACGACGCTGCTGGCGTGCGGCCTCCTCTTCGTCGTCTCCGTGGTCCTGCCGGACGGCGTCGTGGGCGCCCTGGGCGGCACGACCGCGCTCCTGCTGCTGGCCGTCTTCGCGATCGTCAACATCGCCGTGCTGGTGCTGCGGAAGGACGCGAACGGGTACGGCGACGGCAGCCACTTCCGGACGCCCACGATCCTGCCCTGGCTGGGAGCGGCGACGAGCCTGTTCCTCGTGGGTCCGTGGGCGCGGATGGATGCGCTCATCCAGTACCAGATCGCCGGCGCGCTGCTGGGGATCGGCATCCTGCTGTGGGCGTTCGAGTGGTCCTACAACCGCTCCCGCTACGGCCGCTCAACGCGCTTCCGCCGTCCCGACGAGATCTGACCCGGGACCTCTCACTCCCGTTCCGCCCACCACCGCACCGGAGGCACTCATGACCATCGTCGTCGGATACACCGCCACCCCGTCCGCGCGCGCCGCTCTGGCGCACGCGATCGACGTCGCCCGCAGGGACTCCCACAGCCTCGTCGTCGTGACCGGCTCGCGCGAGCGCGGGCAGCGCGACGGACGCCGGCTGGACGAGGAGCAGAGCGCGGAGCTCGACCGGCTGCTGGCTGAGAGCGGCGTCGAGGCCGCACGGGTCGCACCGGAGACGGAGGACGAGCCGGCCGAGCAGGTGCTCGAGGCCGCCCGCGAGCACGACGCGGACCTCATCGTCATCGGCGTGCGGCGTCGGTCCCCGGTGGGCAAGTTCCTCCTGGGCAGCGCCGCGCAGCGGATCCTGCTCGAGGCCGATTGCCCGGTCGTCGCCGTCAAGGCACCCCGGTAACGGGTCTGCGGAGGCGGGCACTCAGCCGATGATGGGCCGTTCCTCCGCGTAGCGGAAGCGGCGCTTCTGGGACCGCTCGGACAGGGCGGAGGCCAGGGTGATCGTGCCCAGGCGGCCCACCAGCATGAGCGCACTCAGCACGTAGAGCCCCGCATCACCGGACCGCTCCGTCACGCCCATGCTCAGGCCGCACGTGGCGAACGCGCTGATGACCTCGAAGAGCACGTAGTCCAGCGGCTCGTCCGTCACGGCCAGCAGGACCATGGTGCCGACCGCGACGATCGTGGCACCGGCCAGCAGGACGGACACCGCCAGGCGGATCGTGCTGGGGGCGATCCTTCGGTTGAACGCGGTCGTGTCGACGAGGCCGCGGGCCTCCGCGAGCGCCGCGAGCCCCAGCACCGCGAGCGTCGTGACCTTGATGCCGCCGGCCGTGGAGCCGGAGCCGCCGCCCACGAACATGAGCATGTCGAGCAGGACGTGGCTGGAGGCGGACAGCTGGGTGATGTCGACCGTCGAGAAGCCGCCGGAGCGCGACATGACGGACAGGAACAGCGATTCCCCGGCCGTGTCGAACCAGTTGCGGAAGCCCAGCGTCGCGGGGTTCGCAGCTTCGAAGACCAGGAGCAGGACCCAGCCGCCCACCACCAGGAGGAGCGAGGTGGACAGGGTCAGCTTCGCGTGGAGGTCCCACGAGCGCGGGGAGCGCCAGAAGATGCTCATGACGAAGATGACGGGGAAGCCCAGCGAGCCGACGAACACGGACATCGCGAGGACCGCGAGGATCCACGGGTCATCCGCGAACGCGGCACCGCCCCCGTCGTGGATCGTGAAGCCCGCGTTGTTGAACGAGGAGACGGCGTAGAAGACGGAGTGCCACAGGGCCTCGCCGAAGGCCTCGCCCCGGAACAGGAAGCGGGGCAGCAGCAGGGCGGTGACGACGACCTCGGCGACGATCATCGTCGTGAGGACGACCCGCAGGAGGGAGCCCACCCGGCCCAGCTGGAAGGTGCCCGTCGCCTGCGCGGCGAGCAGCCGCTGGCGGACGCCCAGCCGCTTCGACATCGCCATGCCCAGCAGCGAGGCCGCGGTGAGGATGCCCAGGCCGCCCACCTGGATCGCGACGGTGATGACGCCCATGCCGAAGGGGGACCAGTGCTCGTGCATCGTGACGGGGCTCAGCCCGGTCACGCACACGGCGGACACGGCGACGAGGACGGCGTCGGCCAGCGAGTGGGCGGACGGGTCCTGGAGGGACACGGGCAGGCACAGGAGCCCGGTGCACACGAGGGTCAGCAGGACGAAGCCGATCATCGCGGTGCGGGCCGGTGACGCGAGCACCAGGGCATCGACGGAGTCCTGCAGCCGGCGCCAGGGACGGTCCCGCCCCGCGCGTGCATCCTCCCCGGTCTCACCCCTGGCGTCCATTCCACACATGGTACGGCCGGGGAGGGTGTGGGGCGCGGATCACGGCGGCTACAGTGTGGGCATGGCACACCGTGATCTCGATCTCTACGTCACCTGGGACGAGACGATCACTGACTACGACTTCGGCCAGGGCCACCCGATGCACCCGCTGCGCCTGGACCTGACCGCGAAGCTCGCGATGGACTTCGGGCTCTTCGACCACCCGCGCATCACGATCGCCGCGGTGGGCGACGTCGATGAGGACGAGCTGGGGAAGGTCCACACGAAGGACTACATCGCGGCGGTCAAGGCCGCCGGTGAGCGCCGGGACCTGGACGAGGACTTCCAGCGCCAGTGGGGGATCGGCACGGAGGACGTGCCGCGGTTCGAGAAGATCCACGAGGCCTCGGGCCGCCTCTTCCAGGCCGGGGTCCAGGCGGCGCGCGCGGTGGCCGGCGGCGGCTACGACCGGGCCGTCAACTTCGCCGGGGGCATGCACCATGCGATGAGCGACCGGGCCTCGGGCTTCTGCGTCTACAACGACCTGGCCGCGACGATCGGGACCCTCCTGGAGAGCGGCTACCACCGCATCGCCTACCTGGACTTCGACGCGCACCACGGCGACGGCGTCGAACGCATCTTCTGGGACGACCCGCGGGTCCTCACGGTGTCCGCGCATGAGAACGGGCGGTTCCTGTTCCCGGGCACGGGCTTCGCGAACGACATCGGCGGGATGCAGGCTGCGGCCTCGGCGGTCAACATCGCGCTGCCGCCGCGCGCGGACGACGCGGACTGGCTGCGCGCGATCGACGCGGTCCTGCCGCGCGTGCTGCGGGAGTTCGACCCGCAGATCCTCGTGACCCAGCACGGCTGCGACGGCCACCGGGCGGACCCGCTCACGCACCTGCGCTTCAGCGTCGACGGGATGCGCGAGACCGCGCTGCTGGCACGGTCCCTGTCGGAGGAGCTGACGGACGGGCGCTGGATCGCGACCGGCGGGGGCGGCTACTCCATCCTCGACGTCGTCCCGCGGGCCTGGACCCAGCTCGTCGCGATCGCCGCCGGGGCGGACATCGACCCGGGCACGGAGACGCCGCAGCGGTGGCGCAGCTACGCGGAGTCCCTCGTGGGCCGCGACGCGCCGCTGTCCATGTCGGACGGCTACGACGGATCGTTCGTGCCGTGGCGCAACGGCTACGACCCGCAGTCCGACCTCGATCGCGCGGTCATGGCCACCCGCAAGTCGATCTTCCCGTTCTTCGGCCTCGACGCATACTACGACTGAGCTCGCGGGGTCTGCCGGGAGGCGGCCGGGACCGTTGTGACGGGCCTCGTCGGGGGAGTGGTCCGGGGAGTGAACCGGGGCGTCTCAGGGGGACAGGAATCACTCCTCCGCTTTTTGCGATGCCCGAACTGCGGGGATAGACTTGAGCGGCTATGTTCCAGCGGTGGGCACCCCCTGTTCACCGTCCTGTCGATCCGGTGAGGTGTGCCCATGGGCTCAGTGATCAAGAAGCGCCGCAAGCGCATGTCGAAGAAGAAGCACCGCAAGCTTCTGCGCAAGACGCGTCATCAGCGTCGCAACAAGAAGTAAGACTTCTTGCACGGTCCCCGTCCGGCACACGCGTGCGGGCCGGGGGTCTGCTGTGGGGAGCGCAGGGTGAGGAGGAGCCGGTGAGCATTCACGTCCAGATCCTCACCCGGACGGGCTGCAGCCTCTGCGACGACGCGGAAGCGGTCGTGGAGCAGGTGGCCCGGTCCCGCTCCGTGGACGTGACCGTCACGGACATCGACAGCGATCCGGATCTGCGCGATCGCTACGAGTGGGACGTGCCGGTCGTGCTCGTGAACGGTCGTCAGGTGGGCTTCCACCGGATCGATCCCGGCAGGCTGGCGCGCGCGATCGACGCGCGCGCCGCCGCGGAGGCCTGAGGCCGGTCCGCGGGCGGAGGCACACGGTGGAGTGCGGGCAGGACCCGCACGGCAGCCGGGTGCATCGCAGGAAGGAGAGCGGAGCGCGGTGGCACAGACCCTGTCGGCTGCGACGGCGCCGGACGGCGCCGGCCGGTCGACTCCCATCCCCGCCGTCACGCGCATGCCCGTCTACCTTGGGGCGCTGACCGCGCTGTCCGCCTCCGGTCACACGACCGCGTCCAGCGAGGCGCTGGCCCGCGCCTGCGATGTGGGCGCCGCGATCGTGCGCCGCGACCTCTCCCTGCTGGACCACACCGGTCGCCGCGGCGTCGGCTACGACGTCGCAGAGCTCGTCGGTGCCATCCGGCGCTTCCTGGGCATCGAGCGGCTGCGCCCCGTGGGCATCGTGGGCGCCGGCCGCATGGGCACCGCCCTGGCCCACTACCTCTCCGACCCGCAGCACGGCTTCAGCGTGCGCGCCGTCTTCGATTCCTCCGCCGCGCGGATCGGCCGGCCGGTCGTCGACCTCGCGATCCGCGACAGTGCGACACTGCCGGACGCGGTCCGCGAACTGGCCCTCGAACTGCTCGTCATCGCGGTCCCCGCTGCCGCCGCGCAGTCCGTCGTCGACGCCGTCGTCGACACCGACATCAGCGGCCTCCTGAACTTCGCGCCGGTCCCCGTCCGCGCGCCCGCGGGCATCGAGGTCCGCCACGTCGACCTCGCCACGGAGCTGCAGGTGCTGTCGCACTTCGCTCCCGCGGCCCCCGCTCATTCGTCCGCATCCCGTTCGTCGCTCGGTCCCCTGGAGGCAGAGTCGTGACCACCTTCGTCCTCGGCGTCTCGCATCGTTCCGCACCCATGTCGGTCCTCGACTCCGTCGCCCTGTCCGGCAGCGGTGTCGAGGAGCTCCGCCGACGCGTGCTGGACGGTGATTTCGTCGACGGTGCGCTCGTCCTCTCCACGTGCAACCGGCTGGAGATCATCGCGGACGTGCGCTCGTTCCACGGCGGCCTGTCCGACGTGGGCTCCGCCCTGGCGGAGGTCGCCGGGATGGACTGGCAGGAGCTCGCCCGCCACGTCTACGTCCGCTACGAGGACAAGGCCGTCGAGCACATGCTCACCGTCGCGTCCGGCCTCGACTCGATGGCGATCGGCGAGTCCCAGATCCTGGGCCAGCTGCGCCACTCGTACAGCAGCGCGCAGGAGGCCCGCGAGCTGACCGGCGAGCTCTCGCAGACGATCCAGGACTCCCTGCGCGTCGGCAAGCGCGCGCACGCGGAGACCTCCCTCGACACCGTCGCGCGCTCGCTGCTCGACATGGCACTCGTCAGCGCGGTCGACCACATCGGCGACCTCGCGCAGGCGGACGTTCTCATCGTGGGCGCGGGTGCGATGTCCGGCCTGTCCGTCGCGACGCTGGCCCGCCAGGGCGTGCGCTCCGTGACCGTCCTCAACCGCACGCTCGAGCGCGCGGAGCGCCTGGCGGCGACCGTCGACGGCCGCGCGGACGTCCTCACCCCGGAGTCGCTGGCCCGCGAGTTCGCCCGTGCCAGCCTCGTCATCTCCGTCACCGGTGCCCGCGGTGCGGTCATCGACGCCGAGGTCGTGTCCGCCTCCCTGCACCACCAGGACGCGGGTGCGCCCCCGGCTCCCACCTTCGTCGTCGACCTGGCGCTGCCGTTCGACGTCGACCCGGACGTCGAGACCCACGACCACGTGCGCATGGTCAACCTCGAGGGGATCTCTGCGCTGTTCGCCGACTCCGCGCACTCCGGTGACGGGGACGTCGCCGCGATCGTGGGCCAGGTCCAGGGGATCATCCGCGAGGAGGTCGCGGAGCTGTCCGCGCGCCGCCGTGCACGGCAGGTGGGCCCCACCGTCGCCGCACTGCGCAGCCAGGCGCGAGAGACGGTCGATCGCGAGTTCGACCGCCTGGCCCGCCGGCTGGGCGACGACGCACCCCAGAAGGTGCTCGACGAGGCCCGCCAGGCGATGCGCCGCGTCGCAACGACGATCCTCCACACGCCCACGGTCCGGGTGAAGGAGCTCACCGGCACGGACGCGGAGTCGATCGACTACGCGGCAGCGCTCACGACACTCTTCGACCTCGACCGCACCCCGGCAGCGCAGGCACCGGCGACCCCGGTCCCCACGACGGCGGAGGCGGCCGCACTCATGGCCGAGGCCGTCCCGGACGAGCCGCTGGACGCGGACCTCGACGGCCTCATGGCGATGGCCCTGTCCCCGGCGCTCGAGATGACGGCCGCCGCCTCGACCGCGACCCCCGTCGCGCACGCGGCGCCCGCGCTCGTGACTGCGGCGACGACCTCGGCGACGGCACCTGCGGCGACGACCTCGGCCTCGGGGGCGTCTGCCACGACCTCGGCGACCACGACCTCGGCTGGCTCCGCGGACGGGTCTGCAGTGGATGGCACGACGCAGGTCGCGGATCACACGCTCGACGTCGTGGAGCCGGAGCGCCCCACCGGCCGCACTGTGCGTCTGGGCACCCGGCGCTCCCGCCTGGCCCGGTCGCAGTCGACCGCGATCGCGCAGCAGCTGGCCCAGCAGACCGGGTGGCGGGTCGAGATCGTCGAGGTCGTGACCGAGGGCGACGTGAACATGACGCCGCTGGCCTCGTTCGGGGGCACCGGTGTGTTCGTCTCCGCCGTGCGCCAGGCGCTGCTGACCGGCACGATCGACATCGCGGTCCACTCGCTCAAGGACCTCCCGACCGCCGAGGCCCCGGGCATCCTCCTGGCCGCTGTGCCCCCGCGCGTCGACCCGGCGGACGTGCTCGTCGCCCGCGACGGACTGACGCTCGCCCAGCTGCCCGCGGGAGCGGTCGTGGGCACCGGCTCGCCGCGGCGCGCCGCACAGCTGCGGGCCGCCCGCCCGGACATCGAGGTGACCGGTGTGCGCGGCAACGTCGACACCCGGATCCGCCACGTGCGGGAGGGGCGCCTGGACGGCGTCGTCCTCGCGGCCGCCGGCGTGCGCCGCCTGGGCCGCATCGACGAGGCGACCGACGTGCTGGACGGCGACGTCATGCTGCCGGCACCCGGACAGGGCGCGCTCGCGGTGGAGTGCCGTGCCGACGACGCGCACCTGAGCGCCGACGACGCCTCCCTGCGCGACGCCCTGCGCGGCCTGCACGACGAGGACACCGCTGTGGCCGTCCACTGCGAGCGCGCGATCCTCACCCGGGCGGAGGCAGGCTGCTCCGCTCCGATCGGCGCGCTGGCCCGACTGGACGGTCGGACGCTCACGATCACGGGCGTGCTGGCGGACGAGCAGGGGACACTCCTGCGCGAGACGCGCAGTGCCGACCTGCCCGATGGCGCCGAGGCCGCGCACGCCGCTGCCCTCGAGACCGGCCACCGGACCGCGATCGCGCTGCTGGACGGCCTCGGGCTGGCTCCCGGTGCCGCCGGCACGGCGCACGCCCCGACCACGCACCTGCCCGCAGCGGGCGCATCCACCGACGCAGCAGGAGGTGACGACCGTGACGACGCGAGCAGATGACACCTTCGGCGCGCTCGCCGTGCCCACCGTCTACTTCCTGGGCGCGGGTCCCGGCGACCCCGCCCTCATGACGAAGCGCGGCACCGACCTCATCGGTGCTGCGACGCTCATCGCATACGACTCCGATGTCCACAGCGACATCGTCGACGCCTTCGCGAGCCCCGACGCCCAGCGGATGGACGCGACGGAGCTGGGCCAGGCGGCGACCACCCGCGGCCGGAAGCTCGCGGGACTGGCCCGCAAGCACGGCAGCGTCGTGCGGATCGTCCCGCACGACGGCGTCCTCTTCTCCACGACGACGGACGAGGCCGCCTCCGTGCGCCGTCAGGGCGTCGACTTCGAGCTCATCCCAGGTGTGGGCATGGCCGCCTCCGCGGCCGCCTTCGCGGGGGCTCCCGTGACGACGAACCGCGTGCGTTCCGTCCGCTTCGTCGAGGCCGGGGAGCAGTCCCACCTCGACGTGTCGAAGCACCGCAACACGGGCCACGTCATCCACGGCGTGCGCGACGACGTCATCGACGCGATCGCCGCGCTGCTGGGCGACGGCTGGGACGCGCACACGCCCGCACTCATGACGACCGCGGTCTCGACGGTCGCGCAGCAGACGATCGAGACGACCTTCGAGCAGGCGGAGGACCGCCTGCGGGAGGAGGTCGCCTCGGACGCGCAGGTGACGCTCATCCTGGGCCAGGGCGTCGAGCAGCACGCGGAGCTCGACTGGTTCGAGTCGCGCCCGCTGTTCGGCTGGCGCGTCCTCATCCCGCGCACGCAGGAGCAGGGCCGGTCGACGGCCCGCGAGCTGGCGGAGCTGGGGGCGATCGGGACGATCGTGCCGACGATCGCGATCCAGCCCCCGCGCACGCCCACGCAGATGGAGCGGGCGATCCACGGCCTGGTGAATGGCGACTACCAGTGGGTGGGTCTCACGAGCATCAACGCCGTCCGCGCGGTCCGCGAGTGGTTCGAGGAGTTCGGCCTCGACGCCCGCGCCCTGGCCGGCGTGCGGGTCGCGGCAGTGGGCGGACCCACCGCCGCCGCACTCGAGGACTGGGGTGTCACCCCGGATCTCGTGCCGTCCGGCGAGCACTCCGCCCGCGGCCTCGTCGAGGACTGGCCGGACCGCGACCCCGTCTCCGACCCGGGCGCACGCGTGCTGCTGCCGCGTGCGGACATCGCGACCGAGGTCCTCTACGAGGGCCTGAAGGAGCGCGGCTGGGACGTCCACGACGTGACCGCCTACCGCACCGTCCGCGCCGCCCCCCCGCCGGCGCCCGTGCGCGAGTCGATCAAGTCCGGCGAGTTCGACGCCGTCCTCTTCACCTCCTCCTCGACGGTCCGCAACCTCGTGGGCATCGCCGGCAAGCCGCCGGCGAGCACCGTGGTCTGCGCGATCGGCCCGGCCACCGCGCAGACGGCGCAGGAGCACGGCCTCGAGGTCGCGGTCCTGGCGGAGGAGGCGAACCTGGGCTCGCTCATCAGCGGCCTCGTCGATCACGCCGTCCAGCGGCGCACGGATGACCTCGCCGCCGGCCGCGCGCCGCTGCGGCCCTCCCAGACACGCCCGCTCAGGAAGAGGTGACCAGGATGGACGACAGCCCCGTCTACCAGCTCGCGGATGGCGCAACCCGACCCCGCCGGCTGCGGACCACGCCGGCGCTGCGCCGGCTGGTGAGCGAGAACCGCCTGCACGCGGCGGATCTCATCCTGCCGATGTTCGTCAAGGAGGAGCTGACGGAGCCCGTCGAGCTCACCTCGATGCCGGGAGTGCGCCAGCACACGCTCGACTCCCTCCTCGCGGATGCGCGCGAGGCGGTCGAGGCCGGCGTGGGCGGACTCATGCTCTTCGGGATCCCCGCCGTGCGCGACGAGCAGGGCTCCCAGGCCGATGACCCGGACGGGATCCTCAACCGGGCGCTGCGCCTGCTGCGCGACGAGCTGGGGGATACGACCGTCATCATGGCCGACCTGTGCCTCGACGAGTTCACCTCGCACGGCCACTGCGGCGTGCTCGACGCGGACGGGGCCGTCGACAACGACGCGACCCTGGACCGCTACGCGGCGATGGCAGTCGCGCAGGCCGAGGCCGGTGCCCACGTCCTGGGACTGTCCGGCATGATGGACGGCCAGGTCGCCGCGGTCCGCCACGCACTCGACGCGACCGGCCACCACGACGTCGTCGTGCTGGCCTACGCCGCGAAGTTCGCCTCCGCCTTCTACGGTCCCTTCCGCGAGGCCGTCGACTCGCAGCTCGTGGGCGACCGGCGCACGTACCAGCAGGATGCCGCGAACGGGCGCGAGGCGCTGCGCGAGCTGGAGCTGGACGTCTCCGAGGGCGCGGACATCGTCATGGTGAAGCCGGGCATGCCGTACCTCGACGTGCTGGCCGACGCCGCGGCGGCGAGCCCCGTCCCGGTGTGGGCCTACCAGATCTCCGGCGAGTACGCGATGATCGAGTTCGCCGCGGCCGCCGGCGCGATCGACCGCGAGCCTGCCATCCTCGAGAGCCTCATCGGTTTCAAGCGCGCCGGTGCGGACGCCGTCCTCACCTACTGGGCCGCAGAGGTCGCCCGCCTGCTGAACGATCGCGGCGCGGAGCTGTCCTGATGCGCTGGCTCGAGCAGGAGGAGATGGCCGCCTGGCGGTCGTTCCTGGACGCTCACCAGCTCCTCATGACCCGCCTGGACCGCGAGCTGCGCCAGGGGTCCTCCCTGGGGCTCACGGAGTACACGATCCTGGTGCGGCTCTCCGAGTCCGAGGACCGGACGCTGCGGATGGCGACGCTCGCGGCGGACACCGGAGTGTCCCGGTCGCGGCTGACCCACATCGTCGCGCGCCTCGAGTCCCGCGGGATCGTGGAGCGCCAGAAGTCCGATGACGACCGGCGCGGCGTGCGCTGTCGGCTGACGGACGAGGGCTTCGCGCTCCTGGCCCAGACCGCGCCCATCCACGTGACCGGCGTCCGCTCGCACCTCATCGACCTGCTCGACGACCAGCAGATCACCGCCATGGCGGGGATCTTCACGAAGGTCCTCGCTCACATGCGGGACCTGCCGCCCGACGGAGAGGACATCCGATGACACACCCCGCTCCCGCCTCATCCGCCCTGTTCGACCGCGCTCGCGCCGTCACCCCCGGAGGAGTGAACTCCCCGGTCCGTGCGTTCGGCGCCGTGGGCGGCACCCCCCGCTTCATCGCGAGCGCCAGCGGCGCCCACCTGACCGATGCGGACGGTCGCACGTACGTCGACCTCATCGGCTCGTGGGGACCCATGATCCTGGGCCACGCGCATCCCGAGGTCCTCGCCGCCGTCCGCGAGGCCGCCGGCCGCGGGTTCAGCTTCGGCACGCCGGGGGAGACCGAGGTCCTCCTGGCGGAGGAGATCGTCTCCCGCATCGACCCCGTCGAGCAGGTGCGCCTCGTGAACTCCGGCACCGAGGCGACGATGTCCGCGATCCGCCTGGCCCGCGGTGCGACCGGCCGGTCGAAGATCATCAAGTTCGCCGGCTGCTACCACGGCCACGTCGACGCCCTCCTCGCGCAGGCCGGCTCCGGACTCGCGACCTTCTCGCTGCCCGACACCCCGGGCGTCACCGGTGCCGCCGCAGCGGACACGCTGGTCCTGCCGTACAACGACCAGGAGGCGCTCACCGCCGCCTTCGCGGAGCACGGCGAGGACATCGCCTGCGTCATCACGGAGGCGAGCCCCGGCAACATGGGCGTCGTGCCCCCGCGCGACGGCTTCACCCAGCACATCCGCCGGGTCACTGCGCAGCACGGCGCCCTCATGATCTCCGACGAGGTCATGACCGGCTTCCGCGTGTCCGAGGCCGGCTGGTACGGCTACGAGGCAGCCCGCGACGGCTACCCGGACGGTGCGCCTGACCTCTTCACGTTCGGCAAGGTCATGGGCGGCGGCTTCCCGTCCGCGGCCTTCGGCGGACGTCGCGACCTCATGGAGCACCTCGCTCCGGCCGGTCCGGTCTACCAGGCCGGCACGCTGTCGGGGAACCCCGTCGCGTCGGCGGCAGGACTGACGACGCTGCGACTCACGCGCGAGCTCGACGTGTACCCGCGCCTCGAGGCGGCGGCGGACACGCTGCGCACGGCCGTGGGCGAGGCGCTCGCAGCGGAGGGCGTCCCCCACCGGATCCAGAGCGCGAACTCCATGTTCTCCGTCTTCTTCACGGACCAGGAGGTCCGCGACTACGACGACGCGCGCACGCAGGACACGGCCGCGCACGCCGCGTTCTTCCAGTCGATGCTGGACGACGGCATCCACCTGCCGCCGTCCGCGTTCGAGGCCTGGTTCCTCTCCCACGCGCACACGGACGAGGTCCTCGAGACCATCGTCGCCGCACTCCCGGCCGCCGCGCGGGCCGCGGCCGCGGTGGGGCGGTCCTGATGGTGCAGGTGCGGATCCACCTGACCCGTCACGGGGAGGTCTTCAACCCCCAGGGCATCCTCTACGGGCGGATGCCCGGCTACGGCCTGTCCGAGCGCGGGCTCGAGATGGCTGAGCGGGTGGCGGAGGCGCTGCCGGCGAAGGACCCGCACATCCGGGCGCTCGTGTCCTCGCCGCTCCAGCGCGCCCAGGAGACCATCGCGCCGCTGGCGCGCACCCTGGACCTCCCGGTCACGCTCGAGGAGCGCGTCATCGAGGCGCAGAACGACTTCGAGGGCACGCGTGTGACGAAGGACTCGCTGCTGCGCGATCCGCGGTCGCTGTTCCTGGTGCGCAACCCCCTGCGCCCCTCGTGGGGCGAGCCGTACCTCGACCAGGCGCTGCGCGTGCGCGCGGCGATGATGACCCTGCGGGCGCGCCTGCTCGAGATCGCGCGGGAGGAGGGCCTCGACGAGGTCTCCGGCGTCATCGTGTCCCACCAGCTGCCCATCTGGTCGACCCGGCTCTGGACCGAGGGCCGACCGCTGGCGCACGACCCCCGGAAGCGGCAGTGCGCGCTGGCCTCGGTCACCAGTTTCTCAGACGGCTCCGGCACACTGGACGCCGTGGAGTATGACGACATCGCCGGTGACATGATGCTGACGCAGCCCGGGACGGGCGCATGAGCCGGATCACGACCCGGCGAGGGGCCCTGGGCCTGGTCGGACTGACCGGACTGGCGCTGGCTGGCTGTGGGACCTCGGGCTCGGAGGATCTGGCCGAGCAGGCCCGCTCCGGCGAGGACAAGGGCTATGTGTCCGGCACCGGCGTCATCACGCAGCTGTCGGATGCCGAGCGCGGCGACCCCCTCGACCTGGACTTCACGCTGCTGAGCGGTGAGTCCGCGAGCCTCGCCCAGTGGCGCCCGCGCATCGTCGTCATCAACCTCTGGTACGCCGCGTGCCCGCCCTGCCGGGTCGAGGCGCCGGATCTCAACGCGACCTACGAGGAGCTGGGCGACCAGGTCGAGTTCCTGGGCGTGAACGTGCGCGACCAGGCCGGGACGGCGGAGTCGTTCGTGCGCCGGTTCGAGGTGCCCTACCCCGTCATGCTCGATTCCGATGGGTCGATGGTGTCGCTGCTGTCCGGCGTGCTGCCCCCGCAGGCCACGCCCTCGACCGTCGTCCTCGACGCGACCGGGCGCGCTGCCGCCCGCGTCGTGGGCGCTGTGACCCGGTCGACGCTCACCGGCCTCGTCGAAGACGCGCTGGCGGAGTGACTCCGGTGCTGAGCGCCGGAGCGGGGACCGCCTTCGCGCAGACTGTCCTGGACGGCCCGCTGCTGCTGGCCGTCCTCGTCGCGGCACTCGCCGGAGCCGTGTCCTTCGCGTCGCCGTGCGTGCTGCCGCTGGTGCCCGGCTATGTGGGCTACGTGACCGGCCTGTCGGGGGCGACCCTCGAGGATCGCCGGACCTCCCGCGTCGTGCTGGGCATCGGACTGTTCGTGCTGGGCTTCGCGGTCGTGTTCGTGGCCCTGGGCGCGGCCTTCTCTACTCTGGGGATGCTGCTGAACCAGTGGATGGACGTCGTCAACCGCGTGCTGGGTGTCATCGTCATCCTCGCCGGCGTCGTGTTCCTGGGCGGCATCCCGTTCCTGCAGCGGAACGCGCAGGTGACCCGGCGGCCGCGCGCGGGACTCGCGGGCGCACCGGTCCTGGGCGCTGTCTTCGCGCTCAGCTGGGCGCCCTGCATGGGCCCCACGCTGGCCGCGGTGCTCGCACTGTCGACGGGATTCGGCGCGCAGGGCGGAGTCGCCCGCGGCACCCTGCTCGCCTTCGTGTACTGCCTGGGGCTGGGCATCCCGTTCCTCATCGTCGCGGTGCTCATCCACAAGGGGCTGGGACGCCTCGAGTGGGTGCGGAAGCACCAGATGACCATCATGCGCGCGGGAGGGGCCATGCTCATCGTCCTGGGCCTCCTCCTGGTGAGCGGACTCTGGACCCTGTGGATCAGCAGCCTTCAGGGAACGATCGCAGGATTCGAGGTGGCGATCTAGTGACGACGCAGAAGGCGACTGCATCCGCAATGACTGCATCGGCCAAGAAGGCCGCGGCCTCGGACATCGGACTCGTGGGCATGCTGCGCTGGGCGTGGCGACAGCTCACGACGATGCGGGCGGCACTCATCCTGCTCCTCGTGCTGGCGATGGCGGCGATCCCCGGATCGCTCCTGCCGCAGCGCAATCAGGACCCCGGCGCCGTCGCGACGTACATCGAGGAGAACGGCGCGCTGGGCGAGGTCCTCGACGTGCTGCAGCTGTTCGACGTCTACACGTCCGTGTGGTTCTCCGCCGTCTACATCCTGCTCATGGTCTCGCTGGTGGGCTGCATCCTGCCGCGCACCCGCCAGCACTGGCGCGCGATGCGCCAGGACCCGCCGCGGGCGCCCCGCCGCCTCACGCGGATGTCCGCGCACGTGACCCTGCCGCTGTCGGATGAGCGCACGACCCGCACCTCGGAGGAGGTCCTGGACCGCACGCACGAGCTCCTCAAGTCCTTCGGCTACCGGACCGTGCGGGAACAGGACCACATCGCGGCGGAGCGGGGCTACCTCAAGGAGACCGGCAACCTCGTCTTCCACCTGTCGATCCTCGTGACCGTCATCATCATGGCGCTGGGCGGACTGTTCGGATACTCCGGCCAGCGCGTGCTCGTCGAGGGGGAGACGTTCTCCCACTCGCTCGTCTCCTATGACTCGTTCAGCCCCGGCACGTTCTTCAACGCGGACCAGCTGTCCGACTTCCGCCTCACGCTCAACGACCTGGAGACCCGGTTCGACGACCAGGCGGAGGGTGCGCAGTTCGGCCAGCCCCGCCGGTTCGACGCGGACGTCACCCTCGACACCGCAGAGGGGACCTCGCAGTTCCTCCTGCGCCCCAACGAGCCGGTGCGCGTCGACGGGTCCCGGGTCTACCTCATCGGCAACGGCTACGCGCCGGTCATCACGACGCGCGACGCGGACGGGAACGTCACGTTCTCCGGTCCCGTCGTGTTCCTGCCGCAGGACGGCGTCTACACATCCACGGGAGTCGTCAAGGTCCCGGATGCCACGCCGGACCAGCTGGGCTTCGGGGGAGTGCTCCTGCCCACGATGGATCAGAACGCGGATGGCGAGCTCATCTCCAGCTTCGCGGAGCTGCGCAACCCGCTGCTCGTCATGGACGTCTACCGGGGCGATCTGGGGCTGGACTCCGGCGTGCCGCAGTCCGTCTACCAGCTGGAGACCGACGGCCTCGAGCAGCTCATGGACGCGGACGGCACCGACCTCCAGCTGGTCATGCGGCCCGGCGACACGGCGGAGCTGCCCGACGGGCTGGGCACCGTGTCCTTCGACGAGATCCGCCAGTATGCGGCGCTCGACGTCCATCACGATCCGGTCCAGGTGTGGATGCTGCCCGCGATGGCGATGCTGTTCGGCGGCCTCGCGCTGTCGCTCTTCATCGCGCGTCGCCGCGTCTGGGTGCGCGTGTCCGGCGACCAGATCGAGATCGCCGGCCTGGCCCGCGGCGAGGACCCCCGCGTGGAGGAGGCGGTCGACGAGATCGCTCAGGAACTCGCACTAGACTCGCTCCAGCCCTCATCCCCGTCCGCATCCGCGGACTCCGCAACGAACACCGCAGGGAAGTAAGTGATCATGGACGTCAACGTCGTACTGGCAGAGTGGTCGAACCTCCTCATCTATTCGGCCATGGCGGTCTACGCGGTCGCCTTCATCGTCTACTCGTTCGACCTCTTCGGTCCCGCCTTCACCTCTGATCTGGCGGACGAGAAGCAGACGGAGCCCAGTGCCGGCACCGTTCGCCGCACACGCGAGCGCACGGCGGTCGCCGCCGGCGCGACCGGCCGCGGGGCCGCGCCGACAACTGCGCTCGAGACCGACGTGGACGAGGACGCCGAGGCCGTCGACGCTGCCGGGGCCGACGCACCCGGGGATGGCGCATCCGGCGACGGCGGCACCGACCGGGCCTCCTCCCGCGATCTGCGGCGCTGGGCCCGCGTGGGCACGGCACTGACCGTCCTGGCCGCTGCGCTGCACGTCGCCTCGATCGTGACCCGCGTGCTGTCCGTCATGCGCGTCCCGTGGTCGAACATGATGGAGTACGCGCTCATCGCCTCCGCACTGGTGGTCGTGGCGTACCTGATCTTCCTCACGCTCCGCGATGTGCGCTACCTGGGCACGTTCGTCACGCTGTCCGTGCTGCTGGTGCTGGGCCTGTGCATCACGGTGTTCTACACGCCCGTCGCGCAGGTCATCCCGGCACTGGACAACTACTGGATCTGGATCCACGTCCCGATCGCGATCCTCTCGACGGTCATCCTGTACCTGTCCGCGATCATCGCGCTCGTCCAGCTGCTGCGCAGCCGCAGCGAGTCGAAGCCGTTCCGCGGGCTGCTGCGCTTCATCAACCGCCTGCCCGCATCGAAGGACCTCGAGAAGGTCTCCTACCGCCTCGCGGCCGTCGGCTTCATCACGTGGACCTTCACGCTCGTCGCGGGCGCCTTCTGGGCGGAGATCGCCTGGGGCCGCTACTGGGGCTGGGACTCGAAGGAGATCTGGACGTTCGTCGTCTGGGTCGTCTACGCCGCTTACCTGCACGCGCGCGCGACCCGCGGGTGGACGCCCGACCGGGTCGCACTGCTCAACCTCGTGGGCATCGCGACGGTCATCTTCAACTTCAGCGTCGTCAACCTGTACTTCAACGGCCTGCACGCGTACTCGGGGGTCTGAGGCGCGCGAGGGGCGGTTGCCCGTCCCAGAGGGACACGAACGACAGAGATGCCCGGCACATCGTGCCGGGCATCTTCTGCGTCGTGGTGCGGGTGAGCGTCAGCGCTGCGGTCGTCGCCGCATCGCGGATATCAGCGCCGCGCGGGCGTCAGTCGAACTCGCCGCGCTCGCGCCGTTCGCGGCGCTGCTTCTGTTCGACATCGTCGGCGATGCGGCGGAGGAAGTCGAGGTCATCGTCCGGTGCGGAGGGGGCGGTGGTGCGGCGCACTCCCAGGCTGCCGTCGGCCCGCCTGCGGCCGATGAGGAACCAGAGTCCGGCTCCGATGAGGGGCAGCAGGAGGATCACGAGGATCCACGCCCACTTGGGCAGGGCTGCGATCTGGTCGCGCGGCCTGGCAGCGCAGTCGAACACGCTGTAGAGCGTGATCGCGACCAGTAGGACGACGCCTACAACCAATCCCCGTGCCATGCCTCCCATCCTAGTGGACGACCGGCCCGCG
>DWZY01000152.1 GCA_019117325.1 Candidatus Brevibacterium intestinigallinarum | reverse complement strand
TGTTGACATCGACAGCGGGGAAGATCCGCTTGTCCGCCAGGTGGCGGGACAGGCGCAGCTCCATGTTGCCGGTGCCCTTGAACTCCTCGAAGATCACTTCGTCCATCTTCGAGCCGGTCTCCACGAGTGCGGTCGCGAGAATCGTGAGCGATCCTCCGCCCTCGATGTTGCGGGCGGCGCCGAAGAACTTCTTGGGCGGGTAGAGGGCGTTCGCGTCGACACCGCCGGACAGGATGCGGCCGGAGGCGGGCTGCGCGATGTTGTACGCACGGCCCAGGCGCGTGATGTTGTCGAGCAGCACGACGACGTCCTGGCCCATCTCGACGAGGCGCTTGGCGCGCTCGATCGCGAGCTCCGCGATCGTCGTGTGGTCGTCCGCCGGGCGATCGAAGGTCGAGGCGATGACCTCGCCCTTGACAGCGCGCTGCATGTCCGTGACCTCTTCAGGGCGCTCGTCGACGAGGACGACCATGAGGTGGACCTCAGGGTTGTTCTCCGTGATCGAGTTCGCGATCTGCTGCATGACCGTCGTCTTGCCGGCCTTGGGCGGAGCGACGATGAGACCGCGCTGGCCCTTGCCGATGGGAGCGACGAGGTCGATGATGCGCGTCGTGAGGTTCTTCGCGGCCGACTCGAGGCGCAGGCGCTCCTGCGGGTAGAGCGGCGTGAGCTTCGAGAACTCGACGCGGCGCTTCGCGTCCTCGACCGTCAGGCCGTTGACGGAGTCCAGGCGGACGAGCGCATCGAACTTCTCGCGGCGGTTCTGCCGGTCGCCCTCGCGGGCCTTGCGGATCGCGCCGGTGATCGCGTCGCCCTTGCGCAGGCCGTTCTTCTTGACGAGACCCGCGGAGACGTAGACGTCGTTGGGTCCCGACAGGTAGCCGGAGGTGCGCAGGAACGCGTAGTTGTCGTGCACGTCGAGGATGCCGCCCACGGGGATGAGGACGTCACCCGCCTGCACCTGGTCGTCCTCGCGTCCGCGGCGACGACGGTCCCGGCCGCGGCCGCGGCCACCGCGATCGTCGTTGCGATCGTTGCGGTTGTCGCCGCGGTCGTTGCGGTTGTCATTCCGGTTGTCGCCACGGCTGTCGTTGCGGTCGCTGCGGTCATTCCGGTTGTCATTCCGGTCGCTGCGGTTGTCGTTCCGGCCTCCGCGGCCGTTCGAGTCGCGTCCGTTCGAGTCGCGTCCGCCGCGGTTCTCGTTCCGGTCTCCCCGGCCTCGGCCGCGGCCGTTCCGCTGGGAGTCGTCGTCCGAACCGTCGGAGTCGTTCGACGAGTTGTCGTCGGCAGCACCGTTCGAGCGGTCGTTGCCCGAGTTCGAGCGGTCGTTGCCCGAGCGGTCGCCACGGCGGCGGCGCGAGCGCTGCCCGCCTGCCTCGTCGGCGGCGGACTCGGAGCTGCGGGATGCGTCGGAGTCGTCTGAGGACTCAGCGGCACCCTGGAGGGTCTCGGCGGTCGCGGCCTCGGCCTCGGCCGTACGGCCCGCGTCTGCAGCGGGGGTCGTGTCAGGTGTCTGTGCGGGAGCAGTCTGCTGCTCTGCCGGGGCTGTCTGCTCCTGCGCGGCGGGTGCCTGCGCGGCGCGGCGGTTCGCGGTCTTCTCCGCCGGAGCGGCCGTCTGCGCGGGGGCGGTGGTGCTGCCGGCGCTCGGCGACGAGCCCTCGGCGCCCTTGATGGCCTCGATGAGATCGCTCTTCCGCAGGCGGCGATAGCCCTTGATCTCCAGACCGGCTGCGATCTCCTGCAGCTGCGGCAGGCGGAGTGCGGTCAGACTTCCCGAACGCGTCTGCGTGTCGTTCGTGGTGGCTTCAGTCACGAAGGTTTCCTTCTCCCTCGTACGGCCGTGCGTGAAGGATGCGCGAGGTGCGCGAGATGCACGGCGATGGATCGCACCTGAGGTGCGTGTGGGACGGGCGCAGACCCACAGGGTCGAAGGCGTCCGATAGATGCTCCGAACGAAAGAGACTGACCGGTCCGGGGCGCGTGGGCCTGGACGGATCCGCATTCGGAACACCTTCACTGTACATGCCCGCGCGGGCCTCACGCGAATCCGCCCCGCGGAGCGTCGTCCCACCCTTCAACTCGCTGAGGTGCACGTGCACGCCCGAGAATTCACGATCTCAGGCGCGTACGTGCACCTCAGCGGGAAACGGGGCGCGTACGTGCACCTCAGCGGGAAACGGGGCGCGGGACGGGCGTCAGCATGTCGCCGCCGGCAGCATGCGCCGCACCGTCACGCGGACATGCGGCGCAGCGACAGCGTCGTGGCTCCGGTCTCTGCGATCGCAGACGGCAGGACGCGGGCGGCGTCGCCGGCGAGGACCTCGCGGACGCGGTCGGCCAGGTCATCGCCCGTGCCCAGCACCAGCACGGTGGGGCCGGCACCGGACACAACGGCAGCGAGGCCCGCGGCGCGCAGCGCGTCGATCCGCTCGAGCGACGCGAGCATCGCGGGGCGGCGGTACTCCTGGTGCAGCCGGTCGACCGTCGCCTCCAGCAGCAGCGAGGGATCGTGGCAGATGGCGTGCACGAAGAGGCCGGCGATCGCGGAGTTGGCGGCGGCCTCGGCGTGCGGGACGGTGTCCGGCAGCAGGTCGCGCGCGATGTCCGTGTCGAGCCGGTCGTCCGGGATGACGACGGCCGCGCGCACGTCCGGGTGGACGGGCAGCGAGATCGACGACGCGCGGTCGCGCTCCGGGTACCAGCTGACCGTCACACCGCCGAAGAGCGCGGGCGCCGCGTTGTCCGGGTGACCCTCGAAGTGGGTCGCCCACGCGAGCTTCTCCGCCGCCGTGGGCTCCGGCAGCCCCGCGGCGACACTGGCCGCATCCGCGATCGACAGGCCCGCGACGACCGCGGCCGCCGACGAGCCCATCCCCCGCGACTGCGGGATCGCGTTGTCGCAGTCCAGCAGGAGCCGCTCCCCGCCCGCGACTCCGCGGGCCTCGAGGATCTGCTCGGCGATGCGCAGGATCAGGTGGTCGCCGCTGCGCGGCAGCGAGTCCGCGCCCTCCCCCGTGATCGACACGCGGCCCTGGTGCGCGACCTCGGTCCCGCTCAACCGCGCACGCACGGTGTCGGAGAAGGCCAGGGCCAGGCCGAACGAGTCATAGCCGGCACCCAGGTTCGCCGAGGTCGCCGGGGCGGTCACCTCGACGGAGAACCCCGCGGGGATCCGGACCTCGCTCATGCGTCCTCGAGCCCCAGCGCGCGGGCGGCGCTCACCGCGTCCACGGGCACGCGGGTGGGGGTGACCTCGCTGCCGTCCGCGGTCGTGAGCGCCCACTGCGGATCCTTGAGGCCGTGCCCCGTCACCGTCACCGTGATGAGGGCGTCCGCGGGCACCTGGCCGGCCTCCGCCGTCTTGAGCAGGCCCGCGACCGAGGCCGCAGAGCCGGGCTCGACGAAGATGCCCTCCGTGGAGGACAGGAGGCGGTGTGCGGCCAGGATCTCGTCATCCGTCACGGCCTCGATCCGGCCGCCGGAGTCGTCCCGCGCCGCGATGGCCTGGTCCCAGGAGGCGGGGTTGCCGATGCGGATGGCCGTCGCGATCGTCTCCGGCTCGTCGACCGGGTGGCCCAGCACCAGCGGAGCCGCACCGGCCGCCTGGAAGCCCCACATCTGCGGCGTGGACTGTGCCAGTCCCGCCTGCGCGTACTCCTGGAATCCCTTCCAGTACGCGGTGATGTTGCCGGCGTTGCCCACCGGCAGGATGTGGATGTCCGGCGCTTGGCCCAGCGCATCGACGATCTCGAAGGCCGCGGTCTTCTGCCCCTCGATGCGATCCGGGTTCACGGAGTTCACGAGGTCGACCGGGTAGGCCTCCGACAGCTTCCGGCACAGTGTGAGGCAGTCGTCGAAGTTGCCGTCGATCTCCAACAGCTGGGCGCCGTGGGCGACGGCCTGGCTCATCTTGCCCATCGCGATCTTGCCGGCGGGCACGAGGACGGCCGAGGTGATGCCCGCCTTCGTCGCGTACGCCGCCGCCGAGGCCGAGGTGTTGCCGGTCGACGCGCAGATGACGGCCTTCGCCCCGCCGGCGACGGCCTTCGTCATCGCCATCGTCATGCCGCGGTCCTTGAAGGAGCCGGTGGGGTTCATGCCCTCGTACTTGATGTGGACCCGGGCACCCACCCGCTCGGACAGCTTCTCTGCTGGGATGAGCGGCGTGCCGCCCTCCCCCAGCGTCACTGCCGGGACATTCGCGCCCACGTCCAGCAGGTCGCGGTACTCGTCGACGACTCCACGCCACTGGTGGCGGTGTGCTGCTGCCATGCTGTTCTGCTTCCCCCTGATGTTGCGGGCGCCTCAGGCACCCTCGATGCGGAGCACCGACTTGACGGATTCGACGACGTCGAGCGCGGCGAGCGACTCGACGGTTGCGGCGAGCGAGGATTCCAGCGCCGAGTGCGTCGCGATGACGAGCTTGGCGCGCGGGCTCCCGTCCTCGGCGGGCTCCTCGAGCCGGGTCTGCTGGACGAGCTCGATCGACACGCCCTCCGTCGCGACGACCTCGGCGACCCGCAGGAGCACACCCGGCCGGTCCACGACCTCGAGCGTCAGCTGGTAGCGCGTCGTGACCCGTGCGATCGGCAGGATCGAGCCGGACTCCCGGACCTGCTGGGGCATCTGCCCCCGGCCGCCCAGGACCTTGCGGCGGGCCACGGAGACGACGTCCCCCAGCACCGCGGAGGAGGTGGGCGCGCCACCCGCACCCTGTCCGTAGAACATGAGCGAGCCCGCGGAGTCCGCCTCGACGAACACCGCGTTGAACGCGCCGGAGACCGAGGCGAGCGGGTGATCGTCCGCGACGAGCGCGGGATAGACGCGAGCGGAGACGGCCTCCTCGCCGTCCGGGCCCACGACTCGCTCGCAGATCGCCAGGAGCTTGATCGTGAAGCCCTGGTCCGCCGCGGTGCGGATCATGTCCGCGCTCACGCCCGTGATGCCCTCGACGTGGACGTCGTCCAGCGAGACCGGCACCTGGAAGGCGAGCGAGGCGATGATCGCGGCCTTCGCCGCCGCGTCGTGACCCTCGATGTCCGCGGTGGGGTCCGCCTCCGCGAAGCCCAGCTCCTGTGCCGTCGCGAGGGCGGTGTCGAAGTCCCAGCCCTCCTTCGACATCTGATCGAGGATGTAGTTCGTCGTCCCGTTGACGATGCCCATGACGCGCTGGATGCGGTCACCGGCCAGCGACACGGACAGGGGGCGGACGATGGGGATCGCGCCCGCGACCGCCGCCTCGTACTCGATCCGCACGCCCGCGTCGTCCGCGGCGGTGATGAGCTCCGGGAAGTGCTGCGCCAGCAGCGCCTTGTTCGCGGTGACGACGCTGGCACCGGAGGCCAGCGCGGAGAGGATCTGCGTGCGGGCGGGCTCGATGCCGCCCATGAGCTCGACGACGATGTCCGCGCCGGTGACCACGGCCTCGGCGTCGGTGCTCAGCAGCTCCTGCGGGATGCCGTCGCGCGGCTGGGACGCGTCGCGGACCAGGACGCCGGACAGCTCGAGGCGGGCGCCCACGCGGGCGGCCAGCTTCTCCGACTGGGTGAGGAGTGCGCGGGCGACCTCCGACCCCACGACGCCTCCGCCCAGCAGTGCGATGGTGAGCTTCTCCATGATGCTCCTCTCAGGCCTCGACGAGCGGGCCGCAGTCGCGGGCCAGCAGGTCGTCGATCGTCTCCGGTGTGATGAGCCAGTCCGTGCGGTGCGCCTGGACGGCGAGCACGCCGGGTCGCGGCGTGAGGTTGTAGTTCGAGGACAGCGGCTGGCAGTACGCGCCCGTGCCGGGGACGGCGACCAGATCGCCGGCCGCCACGTCCGCGGGAAGGTACTCGTCGCGGACGACGATGTCGCCGCTCTCGCAGTGGCTGCCCACGACGCGCACGACCAGGGGATCCGCGGTCGAGGCGCGCGAGGCGAGCGTGCACGAGTAGTCCGCATCGTAGAGCGCGGTGCGCACGTTGTCGCTCATCCCACCGTCGACGGACACATAGGTGCGCACACCCGTGTCCGTCTCCACCGGCTTGACGGTGCCCACGGAGTAGAGGGTGAAGACGGCCGGGCCCACGATCGAGCGGCCGGGCTCGAAGGAGACGACCGGGAGGTCCGAGCCCTCGTCCGCGCACGTCTTCGCGACCATCTCCGCCAGCTGCGCCGCCATGTCCGTGATGGGCGGCGGGGTGTCCTGCGAGGTGTAGCGCATGCCGAAGCCGCCGCCCAGGTCGACCTCCGGCAGGCGGACGTCGTGGTCGCGCTGGATCTGGGCGCGCAGCGCGACGATGCGGCGGGCCGCGATCTCGAAGCCGGAGCGGTCGAAGATCTGCGAGCCGATGTGGCTGTGCAGGCCCAGCAGGTCGAGGTGCTCGGACGCGAGGATCCGGTCCGCGGCCTCGCGGGCGGCGCCCGAGTGCAGGGAGAGGCCGAACTTCTGGTCCTCGTGCGCGGTCGCGATGAAGTCGTGCGTGTGCGCCTCGACGCCCACCGTCACGCGGATCATGACCGGCGCGCGGACACCGCGGGCCGCGGCGGCGGCCTCGACCCGGTCGATCTCGTCGAGGGAGTCGACGACGATGCGGGCGATGCCCCAGTCCAGCGCGAAGGCGATCTCCGAATCCGACTTGTTGTTGCCGTGCAGGCCCACGGCGGACGGGTCCACGCCCGCGCGCTTCGCGGTCATGAGCTCGCCCAGCGAGCACGTGTCGATGCCCATGCCCTCGTCCGCCACCCAGCGGGCGATCGCGGTCGTGAGCAGGGCCTTGCCCGCGTAGTAGGCGCGGCTGGAGGCACCGACCTGGTCGAACGCGGTCTCGAAGGCGCGGACGAACGTGCGGGCGCGGGAGCGGAGGTCCTCGACATCCAGCACGTACAGGGGGCTGCCGTGCGTGCGCGCGAGGTCCGTCACCCGGTGGCCGGCGACGGTGAGGACACCGTCGTCGTCCTTCCGGACGTTCGACGGCCACAGGCTGGGCATGAGGTCATTGACGGCATCCGGGTAGGGCAGCCACACGGGTGACGGCCCGGCGTGGAGGACGCCGGAGATATGAGCGGGCATTCAGGCTCCTGTCACATCCGGTCGGGGGCGCTGACGCCCAGCAGTTCGAGGCCGTTCGCCAGCACCTGCGCGGTCGCGCGGTCCAGCACGAGGCGCGAGCCGTGCACGGCCGAGGGCTCCTCATCGCCCAGCGGCGTCACGCGGCACGAGTCGTACCACTTGTGGAACAGGCCTGCGAGCGACTCGAGGTAGCGGGCGATGCGGTGCGGCTCGCGCAGCTGCGCGGCCTGCGCGACGACCCGCGGGTAGTCCGCCAGGCCGGCCAGCAGCGCGGCCTCGGCGGGGTGATCGAGTGTTGCGGCATCGAACAGCTCCGCGTCCACACCTGCGGCCAGCGCGTTGCGCTCGACGCCGCGCGAGCGTGCGTGCGCGTACTGGACGTAGTACACGGGGTTGTCGTTGCTGGCGCTGCGCAGGACCTCGGGATCCAGCGTGAGCGGCGAGTCCGCGGGGATGCGCGCCAGCGAGTACCGCAGCGCGTCGCGTCCCAGCCAGCGCACCAGATCGCGCAGCTCGATGATGTTGCCGGCGCGCTTCGAGAGCTTCGCGCCGTTCACCTTGATGAGCTGGCCGATGAGGATCTCGATGTTGGCCTCCGGATCATCGCCCGCGGCCGCCGCGATCGCCTTGAGGCGACCCACGTAGCCGTGGTGGTCCGCACCCAGGAGGTACACCTTCTCCGTGAACCCGCGATCCTTCTTGTCGAGGTAGTACGCGGCGTCGGCAGCGAAGTAGGTGGGCGCACCGTCGGTGCGGACGAGGACGCGGTCCTTGTCGTCCCCGAAATCCGTGGTGCGCAGCCACACCGCGCCGTTCTCGTCGTAGACGTGCCCCTGCTCGCGCAGCCGCTGGACGGCGGAGGACAGCGCACCGGAGTCGTGGAGGGTCTGCTCGGAGAACCAGACGTCGAAGTGGACGTCGAACTCCGCCAGCGTGTCCTTGATGTCCTGCAGCTGCAGCTCGTAGGCGCGCTGGCGGACCTCATCGCGGACGGAGTCGTCGCACGAGTCCGCGAGCTGCGGCATCTCCCCCGCGATCGTCTCTGCGATGTCCACGATGTACTGGCCGGGGTACCCGCCCTCCGGGACGTCGTGGCCCTTCATGCGCGCCAGGACCGAGTCCGCGAACACGTTCATCTGCGAGCCCGCGTCGTTGATGTAGTACTCGCTGCTCACATTCGCACCGGCGGCCGCGAGGACGCGGGCGATCGCATCGCCCAGTGCGGCCCAGCGCGTGTGCCCCAGGTGCAGCGGGCCCGTGGGGTTCGCGGAGACGAACTCCATGTTGATCGTGCGACCCGCCATCGAGTCGCCGCGCCCGTAGGCCGTCCCCGCCGCCACGATGTCCGCGGCGAGGGCACCCGCCGCAGCTGCGGAGAGCGTGATGTTGAGGAAGCCCGGTCCCGCGACGTCGACTGCGTCGATGCCCGGGTTCTCGCGCAGGCGCGCGGCCAGCTCCTCGGCGAGCTGGCGCGGGGGCATTCCGGCGGACTTCGCCAGCTGCAGCGCGATGTTGGAGGACCAGTCGCCGTGGTCGCGGTTCTTGGGTCGCTCCACGACCAGCGACGCGGGCGCGGCGATCTCCGAACCGGTGGATGAGCTGACTGCGGCGAGGGCGGACGCGAGGGCGTCCTTGAGTTCTTCGGGGGTCACCCGCCCAGGATAGTGCGTGAGTCGGATCCGCGGACAATCGGGGATCGCAGAGTTCCCCAGCGACGCAGTCCCACCGCCCCGCAGATGAGAAATGTCCCCCGCATCGCACTGGCGATGACGAGGGACATTCTGCGGTGCCCGCGACAGGATTCGAACCTACGACCTTCTGCTCCGGAGGCAGACGCTCTATCCACTGAGCTACGCGGGCGGACGACACCCCACACTAGCACCGGCGGGGCGACGAGTCACACTGGATCGGACAGCAGGGGCCGCGCGATGCAGTGACGCTCATCACGCGACGGTGGGGTCATGCCCCGCGGATGTCCTTGCGGGCCGGGACGTACTCCCAGTGCCACGGCTCGTACTTGCTGGACTTCGCCCAGTCCGGGTTCTCCCAGCCGTACTCGGCACCGTTCTTCACGAGCCATTCGTACTGCTGGCCCGAGGCCGTGGCGGCACCGCCGCCGAAGTCGATCGCGATGCCCCACCCGTGCAGCGACGTGCCCGGTCGAGCTGCGAGGCCCGGCTTGCGACCGGCGACGGACACCTGCGACTCGAGCGAGCGGTACGTGTCCGTGAGGGCCATGTCCTCGCCGGTGTCGGCCTTGTACGCGGCGTTCATCTTCGCGAACGCGATCGCGGCGTCGGCACGCAGCTTGTGGTCGCCGATCCCCAGATCGCACAGCCACTCGTCCGGGAGCTCGCCGTTCGACGCGTCTCCGAACTCGACGTCCTCCGAGCAGCCCGGCAGGACGGTCTTCGTGATGGACCGGCCGGCCGCCTGCGCGCTCTCGCCCTTCGCGGAGGGAACAGAGCCCGAGGCCGTGCGGCCGGAGGTCGCATCGGCATCGCCGGAGACGGAGGCGCTCACCGATTCCGCGCCCAGCGCGGTCAGCAGCGGAGCGCTCTCGTCGACCTCGACGGCCTGCGCCTGGCCGGCGCCGTTCCCGGAGATCAGTGCGACCGCAGCTGCGGCACCTGCCACCGAGACGCCTGTGAGCGCGGTCGTGGCGACGGCGCGACGCCGGCGCATCCCGCGCACGATCGATCCGTCCGAACCGCGGAACGCGACGGAGCCCGCACCCACCTGGTGGCGGGTCGGCTGCGCCGGCGCCATGGGGGCGGACGAGCGGTCGATGCGGGGCCTGCGGGCCGAGCGTCGACCTGCTTCTTCAGCCATGCGGCGCTCGCGGCGGCTGGCGTAGACCAGCGCAGCAGACTCCTCGGCCATTCATCACTCCAAACAGATCACGGTGGACAGTGCACCGCGATCGCGCGGCACCGGTCATGTGTCACGACACTATAACGAGGTTGTTACATTGCCGTCCAATCGAGATATACCCGCCGGTGAGAGGCGTGTCGATGTGGTCACGACCGGAAATGACGCGCGTTCCTCTGCATCGTGTCGTCGACCTCGCCCACGAGCTCCTCGAGGATGTCCTCGAGGAAGATGACGCCCACCGCGGTGCCGGATCCGTCCAGGACGCGCGCGACGTGGCTGCCCGCGTTCTGCATCTCCTGCAGCGCATCCTCGATCTCCGCATCCGCCGCGACAGACGTCATCGAGCGGAACCTGCGGGCCTGGATCGGAGCACGGTGCGTCTCCTCCGTGTCCGCGTACAGGAGGTCCTTGATGTGCAGGTAGGAGTCGGGACTCCCGTCGCGGTCCGTGACGATGAAGCGGGAGAAGCCGGTGCGCCCGATGAGCGCCTCGACCTCCTCCGGCGTCGCCGTCTGCTCGATCGTCACGAGGTCATCGCGACGGACCATGACATCCGCCACGTTCTTGTCGGAGAACTCGAGGGCACCCTTGAGCAGCCCGGAGTCGTCGTGCAGCAGGCCCTCGCGCTGCGACTCCGCGACGATCGACTGGACCTCCTCGACCGTGTACGAGGCGTTCACCTCATCGCGCGGTTCCACTCCCAGTCGCCGCAGCGCCCAGTTCGCGAAGTGGTTCAGCGGGTTGATGACGAAGCGCAGGACATGGCCCAGGAACACGAGCGGCGGCGCCAGGAGCATCGCGGCCTGCTGCGAGACGGCGATCGCGATGTTCTTGGGGATCATCTCGCCCACGACGACGTGCAGGTAGGTGACGATCGACAGCGCGAGGATGAACGAGATGGCCCCGGAGAGGGAGGCCGGGACGCCGAGCATCGCCAGCGGGCCCACGAGCAGGTGGTGGATCGCGGGCTCCGCGATGTTTCCGATCAGCAGGGAGCAGACCGTGATGCCCAGCTGGCACACGGCCAGCATGAGCGACACGTGCTCCATCGCGTAGAGCGTCGTCTTGGCCGCGCGGCGGCCCTCGGCCGCGAACGGCTCGATCTGCGAGCGCTTGGCCGACACGACCGCGAACTCCGCCGCGACGAAGAAGGCGTTGCCGGCCAGCAGGAGCACCAGCCAGACGAGTCCCAGCCAGTCACTCATCGGGTCTCACCCCCGGTCGCCTCGACCTGTCCGGACACGGCGCGCGAGCGCGCGCGGTCGTGGACCAGGTAGTCGGGGATGAGGCGCAGGCGCTCGACCCGACGGCCGTGCATGCGCTCGACAACGATGCGCGCGTCCTCGATGCGCACCTCATCGCCCTCCTCGGGGATGCGCCCCAGCTGGAGCATGACGTAGCCGGCGACCGTCTCGTAGTCCGGGTCCTCGGGGATCTCGAGGTTGACAGTGCTCGTCACCTCGTCGATCCGCAGACCGCCGGGCACGATCCACGAGCCGTCGCGCGCCGGGCGGACGCGGATCCGCATCCGGTCGTGCTCGTCCGCCACCTCGCCCACGAGCTCCTCGACGGCGTCCTCGAGCGTTGCAACGCCCGCGGTGCCTCCGTACTCGTCGACGACGACGACCATCTGGGTGGAGCGCGACCGCAGCCGCAGCAGCAACCGGTCCAGGGGCAGCGTCTCCGGCACCTGCGAGACCTCCGTCATGAGGCCGCCGGCGAACGCGTCCTGCCGGTTCTCGAGCGGGACGGACAGGGCCGACTTGATGTGGACGACGCCCACGATGTCGTCGAGCGACTCCGCGGCGACCGGGAACCGGGAGAATCCGGTGCGGCGCGCGAGGTCGACGATGTGGGCGGCCGTCGAGTCCTTCGTGACGCTGACGGTCCGCGTGCGCGGCGTCATGACGTCCTCGGCGGTGAGCTCCGAGAAGCTGAGCGTGCGCTCCAGCAGGTCCGCCGTCTGCTCGTCGAGCTTGCCCTCGTCGGCCGAGTGGCGCACGAGTGCGGTCAGCTCCTCCGGTGAGCGGCCGGCGGCGCCCTCCTCCTGCGGTTCGATGCCCATCGAGATGAGCACCCTGTTCGCGGTGCCGTTGAGGACCGCGATGATGGGCCGGAAGATGAGCGAGAACACGTACTGCAGGGGCACCGCGATGCGCGCAGCGCTCATGGGCGCGGAGATCGCGAGGTTCTTGGGGATCAGCTCGCCGATGAGCATCGAGAGGATGGTCGACAGCACGAGGGCGATGCCCAGTGCGGTGCCGGAGGCGACGGCGTCCGGCAGGCCCCAGGTGCCGAGCACGGGGGCCAGCAGCGCTCCGACGGACGGCTCCATGAGGTAGCCGGTCAGCAGCGCGGTCACGGTGATGCCCACCTGTGCGGCGGACAGCTGCGTCGACAGCTGCTTGGTCGCCTTCTGGATGGTGCCGGCGAACGGGGCGTTCTCCTCGACCGCCTGGTCGACGGTGTGCTTGTCGAGGGTGAGGAGCGAGAACTCGGCGGCGACGAACACGCCATTGCCGAGGATCATGAGGAGGGCGAGGACGAGGAGCAACCACTCCATGTCAGGCGATCCCTCCCCAGCGCAGTGAGGGCCGGAGGAACTCCGGCGGGGAGGTCAGGACGGGGCAGCCGGCTTCACGCCGGCACGGACTGTCACTCGTCATGAGGGGATACTATCCTGCGCCGCACCCCTCGACGGACCGATCCGCCGCGGGAGCGTCCGGTTCACAGCAGCTGCGCAGGAGCCGCGCTCGCGGCCCCTGCGCAGCATCAGCCGCCGGCAACGCTCACCGGCTGCCCATAATCCTCACCAGCCGCCGGTGACGGGACGGCCCTCCTCGTACCCCGCGCTCGACTGCACCCCGACGACCGCGCGCTCCGCGAACTCCGCAAGCGTGCGAGCGCCCGCGTACGTGCACGACGAGCGGACGCCCGAGGTGATCTCGTCCAGCAGGTCCTCGATGCCGGGGCGCTGCGGATCGATCGGCATGCGCCCGGAGGAGATCCCCTCCTCGAAGAGGCCCTTGCGCGCCCGATCGAACGCGGAGTCCGTGCGGGTGCGGGCTGCGACCGCCCGCGCACTCGCCATGCCGAAGCTCTCCTTGTACGGCCGGCCGTCGGGACCCGTCAGCAGGTCCCCCGGGCTCTCGTAGGTGCCGGCGAACCACGAGCCCACCATCACCTGCGACGCGCCTGCCGCCAGCGCCAGCGCGACGTCCCGGGGATACCGGACGCCGCCGTCCGCCCAGACGTGCGCACCCAGCTCCCGGGCGCGCTGCGAAGCGTCGAGCACCGCGGAGAACTGCGGGCGGCCCACCGCCGTCATCATGCGGGTCGTGCACATGGCACCGGGGCCCACGCCCACCTTGACGATCGTCGCCCCGGCCTCCACGAGGTCCTCGACCCCGTCCGCCGTCACGACGTTCCCCGCGACGATCGGCACGCCCAGAGAGGCAGCCGACACGGCCTCGAGGACGTCGATCATCTTCTCCTGGTGGCCGTGCGCGGTGTCGATGACCAGCACGTCCGCACCCGCCTCGACGAGCGCCTCCGCCCGTCCGCGCGCATCGCCGTTGACACCCACGGCCGCCGCGGTCCGCAGCCGCCCCTCGGCGTCCAGCGCGGGCGTGTAGATCGAGGCGCGCAGCAGCGCCTGCGGGGTGAGCGCCCCGATGAGGCGGTCACCGTCCAGCACGGGCACGAACTCCGCCCGCTGCTTCGCGAAGTCCTCGTACAGGTCGGCGAGCAGGGCGCGCGACGGCAGTGCCACCCGCGCATCCCCCACCCCGTTCCCGAGGCCCGGGGCACCCGCCGCAGCCGAGTCGCCGGAGCCGGCCCCGGCCTCGGCGACGGCCGCGGCCCGCTCACGCAGCTGCGCGACGGTCACGGTGGGTCCCGAGGAGTCCAGCAGCGCGGACATCCGGGTGAAGCGATCGACCGACTCCATCTGGGCCGTGGTGACGGTGCCCAGGAACCGGCGGTCGTCATCGACAACGACCACGGCGCCGTGCGCGCGCCGGTGGACGAGGTGCAGGGCCTCGAGCACGGTGTCGTCCGGGCCCATCCGGATGGGCGTCTCCAGCAGCGGGTGGCGCTCCTTCACCCACGCGAGCGTCTGGGAGGCGGCGTCCAGCGGGATGTCCTGCGGCAGCACCGCCAGTCCCCCGCGGCGCGCCATCGTCTCCGCCATCCGGCGGCCGGAGACGGCGGTCATGTTGGCCGCCACGACGGGGATCGTCGTGCCGGTGCCGTCGTCCGTCTCGAGGGACACCTCGAACCGGCTGGCGACCTCCGAGCGGGAGGGCACGAGGAAGACGTCGGAGTATGTGAGGTCGTGGCGGGGGGCCTCGGTGATGAATCGCATAGGGCCATTGTCACCCATGGTCTTCCGTCCTCGGGCTGGCTCGTTAGACTGGGAGGCATTGTCTAGCCTCCCTACCGTGGAAGAGGGCGAATAACGCCGTGTCAGTGAACACCCCCACGACCTCCGCAGCCGACTTCGGGTCGAATCAGTGGCTGGTCGAGGAAATGTACGAGCAGTACAAGTCCGACAAGAACTCCGTCGACAGGACCTGGTGGCCCGTGTTCGAGAAGTTCGAGGCCGCGGGCGGTGGCACCAACGGCTCCGAGGCTCCGGCGTCGAAGCCCGCCCCCGCAGCGCAGCAGGCGCCCTCAGCGAAGCAGGCGCCCGCCGCGGCCGCGCAGAAGGGCTCTCCGCAGAAGGTGACGCCCACGACCACGCCGGCACCGGCGAAGTCCGCGGGCGCGAAGGACACGACGACGGACCGCGGCGTCACCCCCGCGACCGCTGAGGAGGAGACGGTCAAGGCGGAGTCGAAGTCAGCCGGAGCCTCCAACCTCCCGGCCCGCAACAGGGGCCAGGCGGAGGACGTCGAGGACGTCGTCACGAAGCTGCGCGGACCTGCGAAGCTCATCGCCTCCAACATGGATGACTCGCTCACGGTCCCCACGGCGACCTCCGTGCGCGCCCTGCCGGCGAAGGCGCTCATCGACAACCGCATCGTCATCAACTCGCACCTCAAGCGCACGCGCGGCGGCAAGGTCTCGTTCACGCACATCATCGCGTACGCCATGGTGCGGGCACTGCGCGAGTTCCCCAGCCAGAACGTCTACTACGACGTCCAGGACGGCAAGCCCGTCATGGTGCAGCCGGGCCACGTGAACCTGGGCATCGCGATCGACGTCCCCAAGAAGGACGGCTCGCGCACGCTGCTCGTCCCCAACATCAAGAAGGCGGAGACGCTGTCGTTCCGCGCCTTCATCGACGCGTACGACGACCTGATCGTCCGCGGCCGTGACGGCAAGCTGACGGCGGACGACTTCGCCGGCACCACCGCATCCCTCACGAACCCCGGCGGCATCGGCACCGTCCACTCGATGCCCCGCCTCACGGTGGGCCAGGGCACGATCGTGGGCGTCGGTGCACTCGACTACCCGGCGGAGTTCCAGGGTGCCAGCCAGGAGACGGTCAACCGGCTGGCGATCTCGAAGGTGCTGACCCTCACCTCGACGTACGACCACCGCGTCATCCAGGGTGCCGGCTCCGGCGAGTTCCTCAAGATGATCCACGGCTTCCTGCTGGGCGAGGACGGCTTCTACGACGACATCTTCTCGTCGCTGCGCCTCCCCTACGAGCCGGTCCGCTGGGTCCCGGACGTCGCGGCGGACGACTACGACGACGTCAACAAGACGGCGCGCGTCATCGAGCTCATCGACTCCTACCGGTCGCGCGGCCACCTCATGGCGAACGTGGACCCGCTGGTCTACCGCCAGCGCACGCACCCGGACCTGGACATCAACACCCACGGCCTCACCCTGTGGGACCTCGAGCGCGAGTTCCCCACCGGCGGCCTGGGCGGTGAGAAGATGCTGCCGCTGCGCGACATCCTGGGCATCCTGCGCGACTCGTACTGCCGCACGACCGGCATCGAGTACATGCACATCGCGGACCCGGAGCAGCGCCGCTGGTTCCAGTCGAAGCTCGAGTACCGCCACGAGGAGCTCACCCGCGAGGAGCACGGCCACATCCTGGGTCGCCTCAACGCGGCCGAGGCCTTCGAGACGTTCCTGCAGACGAAGTACGTCGGGCAGAAGCGCTTCTCGCTGGAGGGCGGCGAGTCGACGATCGTCCTCCTGGACGAGATCCTCAACCAGGCGGCCGACTCCGGCATGGACGAGGTCACGATCGGCATGGCCCACCGCGGCCGCCTCAACGTCCTCACCAACATCGCCGGCAAGTCCTACGCACAGGTCTTCAGCGAGTTCGAGGGCGTCCCCGATCCGGGCGCTGTCCAGGGCTCGGGCGACGTGAAGTACCACCTGGGCACGAACGGCTCCTTCACCTCGCCGGCCGGCAACTCGACGAAGGTCTACGTCGCGGCGAACCCCAGCCACCTCGAGACGGTCAACCCCGTCCTCGAGGGCATCGCCCGCGCCAAGCAGGACGTCATCGACCCCAACCAGACCGGCTTCCCCGTGCTGCCCGTCCTCGTCCACGGCGATGCCGCGTTCGCGGGCCAGGGCGTCGTGGCGGAGACGCTGCACCTCTCGGAGCTGCGCGGCTACCGGACCGGCGGCACGATCCACGTCGTCATCAACAACCAGGTCGGCTTCACGACGGCGCCGGCCTCGGCCCGCTCGTCGTACTACTCGACCGATGTCGCGAAGATCATCAGCGCTCCGGTCATCCACGTGAACGGCGATGACCCCGAGGCCGTCTACCGCGCCGCACAGCTGGCCTTCGAGTACCGCCAGGCCTTCAACCGCGACATCGTGGTCGACCTGGTCTGCTACCGCCGTCGCGGTCACAACGAGGGCGACGACCCGTCGATGACCCAGCCGGTCATGTACTCGCTCATCGACCAGAAGCCCACCGTCCGCAAGCTCTACACCGAGTCCCTCGTGGGCCGGAAGCGGATCACCGAGGACGAGGCGAAGGACGCCCTGGCGGACTTCCAGTCGAAGCTCGAGTCCGCATTCGCAGAGACGAAGGAGGCGGAGAAGTCCCGGACGACCGACGACTCCGCGTTCGGCATCCACCAGGAGTCCCGCGCGATCGAGGGTCTGCGCACCCTCAAGACCGCGGTGTCGCAGGAGCGCATCGAGCAGATCGGCGATGCGTTCATGAACATCCCGGAGGGCTTCACCGTCCACAAGAAGCTCCGCAGCCTGCTGGAGAAGCGCCGTGAGATGACCCGCTCCGGCGGCATCGACTGGGGCTTCGCCGAGCTGCTGGCCTTCGGCTCGCTGCTGACGGAGGGCATCCCGGTCCGGATGGCCGGCCAGGACTCGCGCCGCGGCACGTTCACCCAGCGCCACGCCGTCCTCGTCGACTACGAGAACGGCAACGAGTGGACCCCGCTGGCCAACCTGTCCGAGGACCAGGGCCGCTTCTGGATCTACAACTCCCTGCTGAGCGAGTATGCGGCGATGGGCTTCGAGTACGGCTACGCCGTCGAGCGCCCGGAGGCCCTGGTGCTCTGGGAGGCCCAGTTCGGCGACTTCATGCAGGGCGCGCAGTCGATCATCGACGAGTTCATCTCCTCGTCCGAGCAGAAGTGGATGCAGCGCTCCGGCGTCGTCCTCCTGCTGCCGCACGGCTACGAGGGTCAGGGACCGGACCACTCGTCCGCCCGCATCGAGCGCTTCCTCCAGCTGGCCGCGCAGGACAACATGACGATCGCGAACCCGTCGGACGGCGCGTCGTACTTCCACCTGCTGCGCCGCCACGCGCACGCGGAGGAGAAGCGCCCGCTCATCGTCTTCACGCCCAAGTCGATGCTGCGCCTCAAGGCGGCCGCGACCTCGGTCGAGCAGTTCACCACCGGTCGCTTCCGCCCGGTCATCGCGGACGAGTCCGTCGAGGCCGGCAGCGTCGACCGCGTCGTGCTGGTGTCCGGCAAGCTCTACTGGGAGCTCCTGGCGGACCGTACCAAGCGCGAGGACACCCGCACCGCTCTGGTCCGCGTCGAGCAGCTGTACCCGCTGGACGACGAGGCGATCGCCGAGGTGCTGGGACAGTACCCGGCGGACGCAGAGATCGTGTGGGCGCAGGAGGAGCCGGAGAACCAGGGCGCCTGGCCGTTCATGGCCGCGCACCTGTCCGAGCTGGTGAGCCGCGAGCTGCGCGTCGTCTCCCGTGCCGCCTCCGCCTCCACCGCGACCGGCCTCAAGAAGGTCCACGACGCGGAGCAGGCGGACCTCATCGAGCGCGTCTTCACACGCTGATGTCCCGCACCCGTCAGTCCATCGTCGTGGTCGGCGACCATCTGGTCGCCGGCCACGGCGACGGCCGAGGCCTGGGCTGGGTGGGCCGTGTCGCCGCGCGCACCTACCCCTCCGTCCCCACCGCGGACTTCTACACGCTCGCGGCGCCGGACGAGGACTCGACCGGGCTGGCGGAGCGCTGCATGACCGAGGCCTCCCGCCGCTTCTCCCCCACCTCGGACAACCGCCTGGTCCTGGGGCTGGGCGCCGGGGACACGGAGACCGGCATCTCGGTCGCCCGTGCGCGCCTCAACGTCGCCAACGTCCTCGATTCCGCGCTCACGGCTGAGGTGTCCGCCTTCGTCGTGGGCCCCGCACCCGTGCGCGATGCGGACCGCAATCGACTGCTGGCAGAGTTCAACACGGGCTTCGCGGATGTGGCGCACCGCCGCGGCATCCCCTACGTCGACACGTTCACCCCGTTGCGCTCGCACCCCGTGTGGCAGCGGGAGCTCGCGTCGACACGTGCCGGAACCCCCGCGCAGGAGGGCTACGGGCTCATGGCCTGGCTGGTCCTGCACCGCGGCTGGTTCGACTGGTTCGGTGTGGAGGACGCACTGGCCGAGGCCTGAGGACCCACCGCACGGTCAGCCCCCGCCGGTTGTCGGACGGGACTCCCGTGTGGAAAGATGACCCACCGGAAGTGAGGAGTGAACTATGAGCAAGCGTGCACGCAAGCGTCGCGACCGCAAGAAGCGCGGCGCCAACCACGGCAAGCGCCCCAACGCATGATCTGAGACATGCGACAGCGCAGGAGGGCCCGGAACCTGATGGTTCCGGGCCCTCCTGCTGTCTGACCGGTCGCCCGGCCGGGCATCAGCCGCTCAGCTGGTGCGGCGGATGATCGTGGTGCGCCGTTCGATGACGATGCGCTCGCGGATGCGCTCGCGCAGGCCCTCGGGTGCGGATCCGGCGGTGCAGGAGCGGCGCACGAGCTCCTTGAGCAGCGCCTCGATCTCGTACTCGCCGCTGCAGTCCGTGCAGCCCTGCAGGTGCGCCTTGATCGCCTCGACCTCGCCGGGCTCCAGCTCGCCGTCCAGGTAGTGGTAGATCCGGTCGAGGCTGCGTGCGCGCGCGTTCGCGCCGCAGG
>DWZY01000151.1 GCA_019117325.1 Candidatus Brevibacterium intestinigallinarum | reverse complement strand
TGCGGCCACAGCTCGGGGTCCTTCGTGAGGGTGCCCTGCGGGTAGATGATGACGGTCTGGCCCGCCTCGAGGGCGCTCTTCGCGTGGACGAGCGAATCACCCGCCTTCGCAGAGGCCCGCAGCACCGGGATCTGACCCATGCGCACGAGCGCGTGCCCCAGCGCTCCGGTGAAGAGGGAGGACTTCGCGAGGAAATGCGGGATGACCCCGTGCTTCCACATGGCCATCGCGATGACGAGCGGGTCGATCTTGCTCGCGTGGAACGGCGCGATGATGAAGGGGCCGTGGTTCAGCTGCTCGCCGCCGGTCGATTCGATCCGGGTGACGAGGCGCATGAGGACGCGCGCGGTGTTCGCGGTGGGCACCGCCCAGCGTCGATTGCGCTTCAGCCCCGCCTCGTCGAAGCGCGGATAGGCGATCTTCGCCTCTGCGTCGCGGCCCGTCATGCTGCGCTCGCCACGTCGAAGCGGGCGCCCAGGCCGTGGAGCTTGTCGAGGAAGTGCTCGTACCCGCGGTTGATGACCTCGATGCCGGAGACGCGCGAGGTGCCCTCGGCCGCGAGTGCGGCCACGATGTGCGAGAAGCCGCCGCGCAGGTCCGGGACCGTGAAGTCAGCCGCCCGCAGGGGTGTGGGGCCCGCGACGACCGCCGAGTGGAGGAAGTTCTGCCGTCCGAAGCGGCACGGGGAGCCGCCCAGGCACTCGCGGTACAGCTGGATGGTCGCACCCATGCGGGTGAGGGCGTCGGTGAAGCCGAAGCGGTTCTCGTAGACCGTCTCGTGGATGATCGACACCCCCGAGGCCCGCGTGAGGGCCACGACGAGCGGCTGCTGCCAGTCCGTCATGAAGCCGGGGTGGACGTCCGTCTCGAGCACCGTCGAGGTGAGGTCGCCGCCGGGATGGCGGAACCGGATGCCGTCTTCGAGGACGTCGAAGCGGCCGCCGATCGAGCGGAAGATGTTGAGGAACGTGACCATGTCCTGCTGGCGGGCGCCCTCGACCATGATGTCGCCGCCGGTCGCCAGCGCGGCCGAGGCCCACGAGGCGGCCTCGTTGCGGTCGGGCAGGCTGCGGTGGAAGAAGCCGTCCAGCCGGTCGACGCCCTCGATCCGCAGGACGCGGGCGGGGTCGACGGTGATCGAGGCGCCCATCTTCTGCAGGACCATGACGAGGTCCATGACCTCCGGCTCGATCGCCGCGTTGCGCAGCTCCGTGACGCCCTCCGCACGGACCGCGGTGAGCAGCACCTGCTCCGTGGCGCCCACGGACGGGTACGGCAGCTTGACCTTCGTGCCGCGCAGTCGTTGCGGTGCGGAGAGCCGGATGCCGCCGGCGGTCTTCTCCACCACCGCGCCGAACTTGCGCAGGACGTCGAGGTGGAAGTCGATGGGGCGGTCCCCGATCCGGCAGCCGCCCAGATCCGGGATGAACGCCTGGCCCAGGCGGTGCAGCAGCGGGCCGCACAGCAGGATCGGGATGCGCGAGGACCCCGCGTGGGCGTCGATGTCGACGATCGAGCCCTGCTCGACGGCGGCCGGGTCCAGCACCAGTTCGCCGTCCGCGTCGCCGCGGTCCGGGCCCGGCGTCACGCGGACGCCGTGCAGCTCCAGGAGACCGGTGACGATCTCCACGTCGCGGATCGCGGGAACGCCGCGCAGCACGGACGGGGAATCACCCAGCAGCGCTGCGACCATCGCCTTCGGCACGAGGTTCTTGGCACCTCGGACGCGCACGGTCCCCGTGAGCGGCACTCCGCCGTGGACTTCGAGCATTCGGGCTCCCTCTGAGTCGGACACCGCGCGCACAGCGCGACAACGCACACGGTCGCCCGGCGGGCGACCGTGTGAATCGTATCGGATTCGCCCGGGCGGGGCGCTCAGGCTGCGCCCTGCCCGGGGCTGCGTGTCAGAGGACCGGCAGGGTCGCCGGCTTGTGCGACGGGCGGATCTGCTCGAACGCCTGGATGTCCTCCTCGTGCTGCAGGGTCAGCCCGATGTCGTCGAGCCCCTCCAGCAGGCGCCAGCGGGTGTAGTCGTCGATCTGGAACGGGACCGTGAGCGTGTCCGCGGTGACGACGCGCTCGACGAGGTCGACCGTCACCTCCGTGCCCGGGTGGTTCTCGAGGATCTTCCAGATGAGCTCGATGTCCGACTGCTCGACCTGCGCGGCCAGCAGGCCGCCCTTGCCGGCGTTGCCGCGGAAGATGTCGCCGAAGCGGCTGGCGAGCACCGCGCGGAAGCCGTAGTCGTGCAGCGCCCAGACCGCGTGCTCGCGAGAGGAGCCCGTGCCGAAGTCCGGACCCGCGACCAGAACGGAGCCGTTCGTGTAGGCCTCGTGGTTGAGGATGAAGTCCGGCTCGGTCCGCCAACGGGCGAACAGGGCGTCCTCGAAGCCCGTGCGGGTGACACGCTTGAGGTAGACGGCCGGGATGATCTGGTCGGTGTCGATGTTCGACCGGCGCAGCGGCACTCCGACACCCGTGTGGACGGACAGCTTCTCCATGATCAGGCCTCCTTGGGAGCGGCAGCGGCGGCACCCGAGCCGGTCGCGCGGACGGCGCCGGGGGTGACGGCCAGCGGGATGAGTGCGGGACGGGCCCGGGCCTCGGCGGCGGCCTGGGCCTCTGCAGCGCGGGAGGCGGCGACGGCCTCGGGATCCGCCGCCGGCAGGTCGACGGGAGCCGACAGCGTCCCGCGGACGGCCGTCGCGGCCGCGACCAGCGGGCTCACGAGGTGCGTGCGGCCGCCCTTGCCCTGGCGACCCTCGAAGTTGCGGTTCGAGGTCGAGGCGCAGCGCTCCCCCTCGGACAGCTGGTCCGGGTTCATGCCCAGGCACATCGAGCAGCCGGCGAAGCGCCAGTCCGCGCCGGCGGCCTTGAAGACCTGGTCGAGGCCCTCCTCCTCCGCCTGCAGGCGGACGCGCGCGGAGCCCGGGACCACCATGAAGCGGATGTTCTCCGCCTTCTGCCGACCGCGCAGCACGTCTGCGGCGGCACGCAGGTCCTCGATGCGGGAGTTCGTGCACGAGCCCAGGAACACCGTGTCGATCGTGATGTCGCGCAGCGGCGTGCCGGGGGTCAGGCCCATGTAGGCGATCGCGTTCTCTGCGGCCTCGCGGTCCGTCTCGTCCGCGAAGTCCGCGGGATCGGGCACGTTCGCGGACAGCGGCAGTCCCTGCCCGGGGTTGGTGCCCCACGTGACGAAGGGCTCCAGGTCGGAGGCCTCGAGGACGACCTCGGCGTCGAACTCCGCATCGTCGTCCGTGCGCAGCGACGACCAGTACTCGACCGCGGCGTCCCAGTCGGCGCCGCGCGGTGCGTGGTCGCGGCCCTGCAGGTAGTCGAACGTCGTCTGGTCGGGCGCGACCATGCCGGCGCGGGCGCCCGCCTCGATCGACATGTTGCAGATAGTCATCCGGGCTTCCATGGACAGCTTCCGGATCGCCTCGCCGCGGTACTCCAGGACGTAGCCCTGGCCGCCGCCGGTGCCGATCTTCGCGATGACGGCGAGGATGATGTCCTTCGCGGTCGATCCCTCCGGCAATTCGCCGTTCACGGTGATGGCCATCGTCTTGAAGGGCTTGAGGCTGAGCGTCTGGGTCGCCAGCACGTGCTCGACCTCGCTGGTGCCGATGCCGAAGGCCAGGGCTCCGAAGGCGCCGTGGGTCGAGGTGTGCGAATCGCCGCAGACCACGGTGGTGCCCGGCTGGGTCAGGCCCAGCTGCGGTCCCACCACGTGGACGATCCCCTGCTCCGCGTCGCCCAGGGAGTGCAGGCGGATGCCGAACTCCTCCGCGTTCGAGCGCAGGGTCTCGATCTGCTTCCGGGACGTCGGGTCCGCGATCGGGCGGTCGATGTCCTGCGTGGGGGTGTTGTGGTCCTCCGTGGCGACCGTGAGGTCGGGCCTGCGCACGGGACGACCGGCCAGCCGGAGGCCCTCGAAGGCCTGCGGGCTGGTCACCTCGTGCACCAGGTGGAGGTCGATGTAGATGAGGTCGGGAGCGCCATCCTCGCCCTTGCGGACGACGTGGTCCGCCCACACCTTCTCCGCCAGTGTTCTGCCCACCGTCACGTCTCCTCCCAAGCGTTCTCCGTGGTCGTGGCCTACAAGAATACCGTCGAAATTCTGAATGGCGGACTTGCATCTCATATGACGGACTGTCTAGATTGTGAGACATGACATCCACGAACAGCAGCAGCGGTGTCGGCGTCATCGACAAGGCCGCACTCGTCCTGTCCGCCCTCGAGGCCGGTCCCGCATCGCTTGCGGAGCTCGTCTCGCTGACCGGGCTGGCGCGCCCCACGGCCCATCGCCTGGCGGTCGCGCTCGAGTATCACCGCTTCGTGAATCGCGACCTGCAGGGCCGCTTCGTCCTGGGCCCGCGCCTGGCCGAGCTGTCATCCGCCGCGGGCGAGGACCGCCTGCTGGCCGCGGCCGGCCCGGTGCTGGCGCATCTGCGCGATCGCACGGGCGAGTCCGCGCAGCTGTTCCGCCGGCAGGGCGATCTGCGCCTGTGCGTGGCCGCGGCCGAGCGCCCGGTGGGTCTGCGCGACTCCGTCCCGGTGGGCGCGACACTGAGCATGCGCGCGGGATCCGCCGCACAGGTGCTGCTCGCCTGGGAGGAGCCGGACCGCCTCCACACGGGTCTGCGCGGAGCCCGCTTCTCCGCCACGATGCTCTCCGGCGTGCGCCGGCGCGGCTGGGCGCAGTCGATCGCGGAGCGCGAGCGCGGTGTCGCCTCCGTGTCCGCTCCCGTGCGCGGGCCCAGCAATCGGGTCGTCGCGTCCGTGTCGATCAGCGGTCCGGTCGAGCGCCTCACCCGTCAGCCGGGTCGCCTCCACGCGGAGTCGGTCATCGAGGCCGCGCGCGTCCTCACCGACGCGCTCACCCGGGGCTGAGGGGCACCGCTCCCCCAGATCTGAGACACGAATCGCGGGCTGCGGCGCTGGAGCGCCGCAGCCCGCGATTCTCATTGAGCGCGTCCGCCTCCGAACACGACGAAGCCCGATCCTCCGTGATGGAGGATCGGGCTTCCGATCTGTACCCCCGAGCAGGTTCGAACTGCCGTTTCCGCCTTGAGAGGGCGGCGTCCTAGGCCACTAGACGACGGGGGCCTGCGTGAGTGATGGCTCACTCGGCTGAGATGACCTGGCGGTCATCCGCTGGGGTACCAGGACTCGAACCTAGACTAAATGAACCAGAATCACTCGTGCTGCCAATTACACCATACCCCACTGCTGAGGAGCTCCGGAGAACTCCCTGGCAACGAGAGATAACACTACACGGGCTCCGGACCCAGCGCAAAACGAGAAGGGGCCCTGAGCGGGTGACGTCCGTCACCTGCTCAGGGCCCCGTTCTGCGCGGCAGTATCCGGGCCGATCAGGCGGCCGCGAGATGCGCCCGCAGAGCCCGCAGACGGGTGAGCGTCGAGTCCTTGCCCAGGATCTCCATCGACTCGAACAGCGGCGGCGAGACGCGCCGGCCGGACACCGCCACCCGCAGCGGGCCATAGGCGAAGCGCGGCTTGATCTCGAGGCGCTCGACGAGCTCCGCCTTGAGGACCTCCTCGAGACGGTCGGTCTTCCATGCGTCCGCGTCCACGGACTCGAGCTGGGAGATCGAGGCGGCCAGGACCTCGGGAGCGGTGTCCTTGAGGGTCTTGAGACCGTCCTCGGTCAGCTCGAGGTCCGCATCGGCCGTGAAGAGGAAGGACACGAGGTCCGGGGCCTCCCCCAGGAGGTTCATGCGGGTCTGGATGAGCGGTGCGGCCTGCTCGAGGATGTGCGCCTCCGCCTCCGTCACCGGGTCGGAGACGACCCCGGCCTCCTGCAGGTACGGCACGAGGCGCGCGCGGAAGTCCGCCTCGTCCAGCAGCCGGATGTGGTCCGCGTTGATGGCGGTGGCCTTCTTG
>DWZY01000011.1 GCA_019117325.1 Candidatus Brevibacterium intestinigallinarum | reverse complement strand
GGAGCCGCTCGTGTCGTCAGCGGCCTCGGTCGTGGGCGCGGCCTCGGACTCCTGGGTCTGGGCGACCTCGGGCGAGTCGGCGGGAGCGGCCTCGCCGGAGCCGCAGGCGGACAGGGTCAGCGCGGCTGCGAGGACGGAGGCGGACAGGGCGGTGAACTTCCGTGTGCGTGTCATGACACTCACACTAGTCAGCGTCCATGAACTGTTCATGAGGCGCGGATGAGCACCTTCTCATGAGGTGACGTACTGGTCAGGGCGTCGCAGCGACCACGTGCACGCCGGCGGAGGTGAACTCCGCCAGGGCGTCCGCATCCTCATGATCGGTCACGAGGGTCCACCCGGCCGGCAGCTGGGCCCACGCGCTGATCCCGGTCACCCCGAACTTCGAGGCGTCCGCCAGCACAGCGGTGCGGGCCGTGCGGGCCGCGGCGAACTCCTTGACGTAGGCCTCCTCGAGCGTGGGCTCGCCCACGCCGGAGGAGGGGGAGACCGCGTCGCAGCCCAGGACCGCGACGTCGAACGTGAAGCGGCCCAGCGCCTCGAGGGTCAGCGGCCCGGTGGTGCCGTGGGAGGCCGGGGTGAGCCGACCGCCGGTCACGTGCACATCGATTCCCTCACGGCCCACCAGCAGCACCGCGTTCTCGATGCCGCGCGTCACGACGGTGAGGTCGTGGACGTCGGCACCGCGCAGCGCCTCGACGAATGCGATCGTCGTGGAGCCCGCGTCGACGAAGACGGTCGCCCCGTCGTGGACGAGGTCCAGGGCGGCCGCCCCGATCCGGGCCTTCCCCGCGGGGTTCGCGGCGAGGCGCTCACCCAGGGCGCGGTCGTGGAACGGCGCGCCGGTCATCGCGCCGCCGTACGTGCGGGAGACCAGGCCCTCGGACTCCAGCACCGTCAGATCGCGGCGGACCGTCGACGGGGAGACGCCCAGGCGCGCGGCCAGATCCTCGACGCGGGCCGTGCCCTGCTGGATGAGCGCGATGAGGGCCTCCCGCCGCTTCCGCGTCGCCCGGTGCGGCCGCGCCCCGGGGGAGGCGGTCATGGGCGGGGGAGGTACTCCGCGCGGATCCCGTCGACGAAGGGCGCATACCCGATCGCCGCGCGGAACGCGGAGCGCATGGTGCCGGGGTCCGCCTTGCCCTGCCCGGCGATGTCGAAGGCGGTGCCGTGGTCGACGCTGGTGCGCAGGATCGGCAGGCCCACGGTCACGGAGATCGTGCCGTCGAAGTCGAAGGTCTTCGCGGCGATGTGCCCCTGGTCGTGGTACTGCGACAGGATGCCGTCGTAGCGGCCGGACAGGCCCTGGTGGAAGACGGAGTCCGCCGGCACGGGGCCCGCGACGTCGAGGCCCTCGGCCCGCACGCGCTCGAGCGCCGGGGTGAGCACCTCGATCTCCTCATCGCCGAACGCGCCGTTCTCCCCGCCGTGCGGGTTGATCGCAGCCGTCGCCAGGCGCGGGGACTCGATGCCGTAGACCTCGAGTGCGCGGTGCGCCCGGCGGATCGAGTCCGCCTGCGTGTCGATCGTGATCGCGTCGAGCGCTTTCCGCAGCGACATGTGGCGGGTCGCGAAGAAGACGTGCATGTGGTGGCCGGGCACGTGCGAGCGCTCGACGACGAACATCGTGTCCTGCTTCGTCACCCCGGTCAGGGCGCCCAGCATCTCCGTGTGCCCCAGGTGCTCGGAGCCGGCCTGCCAGATCGCCTCCTTGTTGATGGGACCCGTGACGATGCCCGCGATCTGCTGGTCCATCGCCGCGGTCGTCGCGATCTCGATCGCGCGGACGGCGGCCCGGCCGGCGCGCGCATCGACGACGCCCCACTCCAGCTGCTCCTCGCCCAGCACGTCGATGTCGAAGACGTCGATGACGCCGGCCCCGGCCGAGGGGACGTCCCACGAGGACACGGTCCGGACCTCGGCGTCGAGGCCCAGGACCTCGACCGCGCGGCGCATGACGGACGCGTCGGCGACCGCGATGCCGTGGACGGAGTCGTCTCCGGCGTGCTCGTGGAGGACGGCGGCGGTGATCTCGGGGCCGATGCCCACGGGGTCGCCGGGGGTGAGTGCGAGGACGGGTGCGGTCATGAGGATTCCTTCCCGGAAGAGGTCGGTGATGAAGAGGTGCGAGAGAGGTCAGCGAGGGCGTCGAGGCAGACGATCGCGGTGTCGGTGCCGCCCACCAGCCCGCCCTTCGTGACGATCGGCAGGCCCGCGTGGTCGCCGCCCACGACGAAGCCGGAGGTGGCGAGGGGGACGACCTCGGCGTGGATCTCGATGCCGGCGCCGCCGAGGCCGTCGAGGACCTCCGCGGTCACGTCGCCTCCCGTCGTGTAGAGGCCGCCGATCGGGGCGGCATCATCCGTCGAGTCGAGGACGGCGCGGACGACGCGGCCCAGGGCCGCGGGGATGTCGTCGGCCTCGGCCTCGGTGAGATCGAAGATGTCGGAGACGTCCAGCACGGTGGCGAGCAGGACGATCGAGCGGGTGCCGGCGGCGGCGCGGAGGTCGCGGCGCACGTCGCGTGCGGTGGCCTCCACGTCGATCCGGCGCGTGCCCGGGACGAACACGGGGCGGACGACGGACAGGTCGCGCGCCTGTCCCAGTGCCGCCAGCTGCGTGCGCGTGAGCTCCGTGGCGGAGCCGGACACCGCCAGCAGCGGGCGGGCGGAGTCGCCGCCGGTCAGTCCCATCCGGTGGGCGATCGCCCAGCTGCCGGGGCCGGGATCGATGCCCACCCACAGGGCGTCGGGCCGGACGGCCAGCGCCGCGCGGGCCAGCTCGTCCAGGTGCGCCTCGGTGAAGGCATCGCCGATGAGCACGTCCGGTGAGGACGCGAGCAGGTCCGCGAGTGCGGACTCGAGCACCTCTCCGCCGGCGGTGACCGTCTCGAGGCCCACCTGCGCGCACGCGAGCGTCGAGTCCTTCGTGAGGGCCGCTGCGACCGAGGACGTGGTTATGGGCGTGCGCACGTCACGGGCGAGCTCCGTGAGCTCGAGGCGGCGGCCGCCCATGAGCTGGAGGCCGCCCAC
>DWZY01000150.1 GCA_019117325.1 Candidatus Brevibacterium intestinigallinarum | reverse complement strand
ATCCCGTACGCCTCGAAGAGGCTGAGGACGAGCGGGAAGGAGTCCTCGGCCAGCCGCACTGCGATCTCCTGGAGCACTGCCCGCTCGTCCTCGAGCGCCAGGTCCTCCCCCAGCAGGGGCGCATCCGGATCGCTCACGACGGCCAGGCACGTGACGCCGTCGGTCTGCGCCTCCGCTGCCGCCAGTCCCTCCTGCGCCCGCGCGACGAAGTCAGGACCCACCGCCTGCGAACTGATGGCCAGCGCGATGCCGTCCGTGCGCAGTGCCTCGCCGTGCTCATCGAGGAACCGCTGCGCGAGTGCGCCCGTGTCCGAGGCCCCGGTCGGCTGATCACTCGTCATGCGTCCGATCCTAGTGCGCGGGGAAGCGGGCTCCGGGAACGCCGAAGGGCGGGAGCCCCCGTGGGGTCTCCCGCCCTTCGGCGTGCGATGTGCAGTGCGATCAGGCGCGCAGCGTGCCCGCGTCCACGGGGATGCCCGGGCCGTTGGTCGTCGTCAGCGTCGCCTTCGAGATGTAGCGGCCCTTCGAGGAGGACGGCTTGAGGCGGTTGACCTCATCGATCGCGGCCTTGAAGTTCTCCTCCAGCTGCTCCTGGGAGAACGACGCCTTGCCGATGATGAAGTGCAGGTTCGAGTGCTTGTCCACGCGGAACTCGATCTTGCCGCCCTTGATGTCCGAGACAGCCTTCGCCACGTCCATCGTCACCGTGCCGGTCTTGGGGTTCGGCATGAGGCCACGGGGGCCAAGGACCTTGCCCAGGCGTCCGACCTTGCCCATCATGTCCGGCGTCGCGACAGCCGCGTCGAAGTCGGTGAAGCCAGCGGCCACCTTCTCCAGCAGGTCATCGGAACCGACGAAGTCGGCACCTGCCTCGCGTGCTGCCTCCGCACGATCACCCGCGGCGAAGACCAGGACCGTGGCCGTCTTGCCGGTGCCGTGGGGCAGGTTGACGGTGCCGCGCACCATCTGGTCGGCCTTGCGGGGATCGACACCCAGGCGCAGGGCGACCTCGACGGTGCCGTCGAACTTCGACACCGAGGTCTCCTTGGCCAGGGCGATCGCCTGTGCCGGTTCGTACTGTGTATCCGCAGCAATCTTCTCTGCGGCGGCCCTGTAGGCCTTCGAGCGCTGTGCCATCTGCTTCATCTCCTAGCAGTCGTGGTGCGGGCCGCGCGGACCCTGCCACTGGGGGTGTGGGACTCCGGGGAGTCTCAGTTGTCGGTCGTGATGCCCATCGAGCGCGCCGTGCCGGCGACGATCTTGGATGCGGCCTCGATGCTGTTCGCATTGAGGTCGGCCATCTTGAGCTCAGCGATCTCGCGCACCTGGTCGGCGGAGAGGTGTCCCACCTTGTCCGTGTGCGGGGTGGCCGAACCGGACTTGACGCCCGCGGCCTTCTTGATGAGCTCTGCCGCCGGCGGGGTCTTCGTGATGAACGAGAACGAACGGTCCTCGTACACGGTGATCTCGACGGGGATGACGTTTCCGCGCTGGGATTCTGTCGCGGCGTTGTACGCCTTGCAGAACTCCATGATGTTGACGCCGTGCTGACCAAGCGCGGGGCCGATCGGGGGTGCCGGGTTAGCGGCGCCCGCCTGGATCTGCAGCTTGATCAGACCGGCGACCTTCTTCTTGGGAGGCATGTTCGGTCCTAACTCTTCTCATCCAGCATCCGCGCGACGCTCGCGCGGACGGGGTCTGACTCGGCCCCTCCGATGCGGGGCGGGTCAAACTCCACCAGTATTCCACGACTGAACGTCCGGAGGCGAATCCCTGTCAGGAATCGCACACCGGACGTTCCAGTCGAGTGCTCCGCGGTCATGCGACCGCGGGGTCCGCGACCCGGAGGTCGCGAAGCATGGGGTGTCCCCGGCGAACCGGGGGTGTCAGATCTTGCTGACCTGGTCGAAGCCCAGCTCGACCGGGACGTCGCGCTCGAAGATCGACAGGAGGACCGTGAGCTTCTGGTTCTCCGGGCGGATCTCCTGGATGGTCGCGGGGTGGCCCTCGAACGAGCCCTCCTTCACGAGCACCGACTCGCCCACCTCGAACTCGACGACGTACTCGGAGTCGTCGCCCACGTTGCCCTTGAGCGTGCCGGTCTCCTGCGCGACCTTCGCCTGCTGCTCCTCGAAGACGGGGCGCAGCATCTCGAAGATCTCATCCGTGGTGAGCGGGACCGGGTCGTAGGCGTTGCCCACGAAGCCCGTGACGCCGGGCGTGTGGCGCACGGCGCCCCAGCTCTCGTCGGTGAGCTCCATGCGGACCAGCACGTAGCCGGGGATGCGGACGCGACGGATCTGCTTGCGCTGACCGTTCTTGATCTCGACGACATCCTCCATCGGCACCTGCACCTCGAAGATGAACTCCTCCATGTTGAGGCTCACCGTGCGGGATTCGATGTTCGTCTTCACGCGGTTCTCATAGCCCGCGTACGAGTGGATGACGTACCAGTCGCCGTCCTGCATGCGCAGGTCGGACTTGAAGTCCTCGATCGCCTGGGCCTCGGCGTCCTCGGCGGACACCGCAACGTCCTCGGCCTGAGCCTCGGCATTGTCAGCCGGGGCCTCGGGGGCCTCGTCGACCGGGGCCTCGGGAGTCTCCGCGCCGCCGTCGGCGTCACCGGCGGTGTCGGCCTCGACCGCGGGCTCGGCGGCGTCAGTCGCCTCGTCGAGCTCGGGGCTCAGCTCTTCCGGTGTGGTGTCCGACACGTGGTGTCTCCTCGTTCGATGCGGTGGGTGCGGTCAGGTGGACGGATCGGCTCGACCCCGGCAGCGGGGGCCGGACGGGATCAGAACGGCGTCGTGCCCGCGAAGACCCAGCCGGCCAGCTGTCCGAAGACGAAGTCCAGTCCGGTGATCAGGAGCATCATGATGACGACGAAGGCCAGCACGACGAGCGTGTAGTTGACGAGCTCCTTGCGGGTCGGCGTGACGACCTTCTTGAGCTCCGCGACGATCTCGCGGAAGAAGCGGAGGATCCGTCCGAAGAGGCCCAGCTTCCTCGTGTCCTCTGCAGCTGCGGAGGTCTCAGCCACCCGGCCCTCCCATTCCTCGTCGACCGTCACCGATCCGACAGGATCGATCTGCCTGGCAGGGGTGACAGGACTCGAACCTGCAACCTACGGTTTTGGAGACCGTTGCGCTACCAATTGCGCCACACCCCTTCAGCGGTGAGGGATCACCGCCGAGGATCGAGCATACATGCTCCGTCGGGCTCACGTCGAACCGTCCGCCTCCGTCGTGGATCCGGCCTCCGATTCGTCCTCGGACTCCTCCGGATCCACCTGCACGATCGGCGCGGGCTGCGGTGCGGCCACCCACGGCGAGAACTGGACGGAGGCGTCCATGCCGACCGTGATGTACTGCACGTCGACGAGCTGCCGGGTGGTCCGGTCGTATCGGAGCACGCTCATCTCCGCCGGCATCTTGAGCGGCCCCGGTGTGAGCGCGTCCGCGAGCGCTCCTCCCGTCGTCGACCCGACGGAGCGGACCCCGTCGCCCAGCCGCTCCGGCTCGACGCGGCGATGCCAGTGGCCGTGCAGTCCGTAGTCCGCGCATCCCTGGGAGATGGCGGGCTCCGCGTGCCGGGGGTCGTGGATGACGAGCAGGTCCTCATCCGCCGCACACGCCATCTGCGTCACGCGGTCCGTGAACGCCGGGATGTCCTCGCCGGTCTCGAGGACGTCGCCGGAGGGGAAGACGGTGCGGCGCGGATCTCCTGCGCCGGCGAGGGTGAGGCCCGCGACCTCGACCGGCTCCCCGTCGAGGACCGTCCAGCCCACCTCCTGCGCGCGCTGGACCGTGTCCTGGGAGTCGTGGTTGCCCTTGACGAAGACGGTGGGCACGTCGCCCGGCAGCGCCTGGGCCAGGGAGTCGACGCAGACGTTCTCCGCATCCGTGCCGGTCATGGTGATGTCACCGCCGTCGATGTGAAGGTCCGCGTCAGTCCAGGCCACGACGTCGCCCACCACCCGGGACATGCCGGTCTGGCAGTGGATGTCGCTGGTCCACACGATCGTCGCGAGGTCCGTGGGCGCAGGGTTCTCCAGTCCGCGCAGGGGGCCCGCGCCCAGCCGCGCGCCGGTGGGCCGCTGCGGCCAGGCGGCTGCCAGGTTCCCGCGGACGGAGGAGTAGAACTCGTCGTTCTCGCGGATCACGTCCGCCGCCGCCTGCGCGGCCTCGTCGACGACGCCTCCCAGGCGCCCGGTCACCTGTGCGCCGGCCAGGGGTGTCCCGATGAAGACGGGGTCGGACTCGATCGTCCGCGGGGGCTCGAAGGGCACCAGCAGGGCGCCGCCCAGCATCGCCAGTCCCGCCGTCGCGGCACCGGCCCGCAGCCGGGGCCGCCGCGCGGAGACCAGTCCGGTTCGGCCGGCAGCACCGGCCAGCGCACGTCCGCCCAGGATGAGCGCGACGAGGACGAGCACGCCCACCGTCGCGCGCAGGGCCATGTCCTGCCCCAGCGCGATGGCCACGGTGCGCACGTGCGCGCCGGGGTCCGTGAAGAGCGCCAGATAGGCCGTGAGATCACCGCCCAGCGCGTCGATCGTCGATCCGCCCACGCCGGACTCGACGGGGATCTCCCCCACCCTCACGTGCACGCCCAGTCCCAGCGGCAGGAGGCCGTCGGCCGGAATGACGACGGTGCCCAGCGGTCCCAGATCGACGTCGATCGCGGCATCCGCGGTCACGGCGTAGTGCGCCTCGTGGGGGCCGAACGTCGAGTCCGTCTGCGCGGTCAGCACCGCCCAGGGCAGGACGATGACGAGGCAGCACACGAGGACGACGAGCGACCGCAGCACCGTGCGCATCCGCGGTGCGCGGCTCCGCAGGACGCGACTCGACAGGGCGCGGCTGCGCAGGATGCGCAGCCCTGCCCGGAGCCGCGGCCGCAGACCGCTCACCGTCACAGGTCGATGCCGACGAGGTTGGGCTCCGGGACCAGGACGATCCCGAACGCCTCCTCGACCCCCGCGCGGATGCGGCGAGCCAGGTGCACGATGTCCTGCGCGGCCGCGGTGCCGCGATTGGTGAGTGCCAGGGTGTGCTTCGTCGACAGCGAGGCGGCGGTTCCGCCCGCCGTGTACCCGCGCGAGAATCCGGCGTGCTCGATGAGCCAGGCGGCCGAGGTCTTGACGACATCCGGATCCGCCTCGCCCGTGCGGTGGTCGAGCACGGGGTACGCGGGGGCACCCTCAGGCAGCACGTCCTGGGCCGTCACCCGGCCCACCGCGTCGTCGACGAGCGGCAGGATCGGATTGGTGAAGAAGCTGCCGGCGGACCACGTGTCGTGGTCCGCGGCATCGAGCACCATGCCCTTCGATGCGCGCAGCTCCAGGACCGCCGCGCGCACTCGCTCGACCGGCACGTGCGCGCCCAGGTCGACGTCCAGCGCGGTGGCCAGCTGGCGGTAGCGCACCGCTGCACCAACGACCTCGCCCGACGCACCCGCACCGGCACCCGCCTCACTGCCGGTCGCCCGCAGCGCGAAGGTGACGGCGAGGACGACGAAGCGCACCGCGCCGAGCGCCGCAGCCGAGCGCTTGAGCACCGAGGTCCGGTACCCGAAGCCCAGCTCGTCAGGAGTGAGCACGCGCTCCTGGCCCGTGACGCGGTCGAGGACGAGGACCTCGCGGAGGCAGTCGGCGACCTCTGCGCCGTACGCACCCACGTTCTGGACGGGGGTGGCGCCCACGGAGCCGGGTATCCCGGACAGCGCCTCCAGGCCGGACAGGCCGCGCTCCACGGTCTGGGCGACGAGACCGTCCCAGTCCTCGCCCGCCTCTGCCGTCACCCGCACGGTGCCGTCGGCATCCGCGTCCTGCCAGTCGATCCCGCGGGTCCGGATGAGGCAGACGGGGCCGTCGAAGCCCTCGTCCGCGACGAGCAGGTTGGAGCCGCCCGCCACGAACAGGACATCCGGCGCGGTGAGCGGCGCCGCGCCTTCCCCGCGATCGGCCAGCGGGTGGGCGCGTGCGAAGTCCACGAGCTCCCCGCGGGTGCGGGCCTCGTGCGGGTGGGCGATGGGGCCGCCCACCCGCAGGGTCGTGAGGTCTGCGAACCTCACGCCAGACGGACCTTCACCTGGGTGCGGCCCAGGACCGAGTCGTCACCCGCGCTCACGGCGAGGTCGAGGCGGACGACACCGGCGTCGGCATCGATCGCGCCCACGGTCGCGGTGAGCGCGAGCTGGGCGGTGGGGGCCGTGGGCGGTCCGGACTCCGCGTCCGGGACGACGACCATCGACGTGAAGCGGGTCCGCGCGTCCAGTACAGAGCCGGGGTCGCCGGTCCAGTCGGTCACGCGCGCGACGACGGAGCCCAGTGTCAGCATGCCGTGTGCGATGACGTTGGGCAGGCCCACCTCCTTGGCGTAGCGCTCGTTCCAGTGGATGAGGTTCTGGTCGCCGGAGGCGGCTGCGTACGCGATGAGGTCCGCGCGGGACACGGGGATCGTCGTGTCGATGACGGTGTCGCCCACGGAGAGCGCGTCGATCGAGGGGCGGGGTGCGGCGGTGTTCGTCATGGCCTGGCTCCTCACTTCTCGCCGCGGACGACGATGGTCGACGTGACGGTGACGACGGGCTCACCGGAGTCCGCATCCGTCAGCTCTGTGCGGGTGGTGATCATCGCGTTGCCGCCCGATTCCCGCAGCCCGTCCACGTGCGTGGTCGCCGCGAGGCGGTCGCCCGCGACGATGGGCCGGGTGTACGTGAACTGCTCCTGGCCGTGGACGACGCGCGAGTAGTCGATGCCGGAGTCCGGGCTGGAGATGTAGAGGGCCTCGCAGCGCTGCGAGGGGATGACGGCGAACGTCGTGGGTGCGATGACGTCCGTGTACCCCAGCTCCTGTGCTGCGGCCGCGTCGACGTGTGCGGGGTGGGTGGCGCCGATCGCGCGGGCGAACTCCGCGATCGCCTCGCGGCCCACTTCGAAGGGGGCCGGCAGGGAGTACTGGGCTCCCTGCAGGTCGGTGTTGACGGACACGTGTGCCTCCTGGTCTGCGGTCAGCCCGATCGACTGTCGGTCAGCCTGATCTGCTGTCTGCGGTCGCGGGCCAGTCTATCGACGTGCGCGGACACTGCACGCGGGAACGTCGCTCGCCCACCGCTGCGGGTCGTGGGCGGCCCGGTGCGCGGCCTCCTGCCGCTTCCAGCCCTCCCACCAGGAGTCGTCGCCGTCGCGGGCGAGCGCCCGGGCGCGGCGGACGGGTTCTGGGGCGTCGAGCCAGAGGACCCGGTCCGCGAACCCGGCCGTCACCGCGGTGACGCTGCCGCACCCCTCGACGATGAGCGGGACGTCCGGCGCGATGCTGTCCTCCTCGCCCCACGCGGAGGCATGCCAGTCCCAGCGCCGCCACCGCGGGGTGCGGCCCGCGGCGCGCTCGGTGAGGATCCGCTCGAGCGTCGCCGTCGCGTGCGCCATCCCCTCCCAGCCCGCGTAGAGGTCGTCCATGTGCAGCACCCGCGCACCGGTGCCCGCCGCCAGATCCCGTGCCGCGGTCGTCTTCCCCGCTCCCGAGGTCCCGTCCACCAGGGCGAGCCCGCCCACCCGGGCGGCCCTGCCCAGAGGAGCTCCCCTGCCCGGAGGAACCGCGCTGCCCGGACGAACTGCGGTGCCGGAACCCACCGCTCTCACCTGCGTGCTCCCAGCGCTCATCCGCCTGCTCCCACGAGGCGGAACGAGCCAGTCGCCACCGCGAGCCCCACGGCAGCCAGCGACACGCCCAGCGCGCACGCGATCGCAACCGCATCGCGACGGCGCAATCGCGAGGGCCTGGCCCACGTGCGCTCCCCCGTGCCGAACGCGCGGGCCTCCATCGCGGTCGCGAGCATCGTCCCGCGGCGCACCGCGGCCACGACGAGGGCGAAGGGCAGGGAGAGTGCGCCGCGCAGGGAG
>DWZY01000149.1 GCA_019117325.1 Candidatus Brevibacterium intestinigallinarum | reverse complement strand
CGCGGGGGCGACGCCCACGAACGACGCGGTGTAGCCATCGTAGCCGCCGCCCTCTGCCGCAGGCGCCTGCGCGGTGCCTGTCTTGCCCGCCACCCGGTACCCGGGCACCGCCGCGGATCCCGCGGTGCCGTCCACGACGACGTGCTCGAGCATGTCGAGGACCTGGTCCGCCGTCTCCTCGGACACGACCCGGGTGCCGGCACCGACCTCGGCCGGGGTGAAGCGACCCGACGCGTCGACCGTTCCGTCGACCAGCTGCGTCTGGGGCAGGATCCCCCCGTTCGCGATCGCCGCCATCGCCGCGGTCGTCTGCACCGCCGTGGCGGTCATGCCCTGCCCGAACATGACGGTGTACTTCGTGCGGCCGTCCCACTCGTCGACCGGGTGGACGACGCCCGAGGACTCGCCCGGGAAGCCCACGGCCGTGGCTTTCCCGAAGCCGAAGCGGGTGAAGTACTCGTACCGCTGCTCGGAGGTGAGGCGGTCGCCGGCCAGGATCGTGCCCGTGTTCGAGGACTGGGCCAGGATGCCCGTGAGCGTGAGCTTCTCGTCCTCGTGGGGCGACGAGTCGCGGAACTCCTCGCCGTTGGGTGCGGTCCACTCGTCCGGCACCGTGAACTCGTCGGTCGGGGTGTGCAGTCCCTCCTCCAGGAGTCCCGCGACCGTGATCATCTTCGCGGTCGAGCCGGGTTCGAACGCCGCCGTGAAGACGCGTGAGCCGCGGTCCTCCGCGTCGACGGCGCCGGGGTCGTTGGGGTCGACACTGGGCGCCTCGGCCGCCGCGAGGATCTTCCCTGTGCGCGTGTCCATCATGACGATCGAGGCCCATTCGGCCTCGTGCTCCTCGGCCGCCTCCGCCGCGGCCTCCTGCAGGTAGTGCTGGATCGTCGGATCGATCGTCAGGCGGATCCCCGTCCCGTCGACGGCCGGGGTGATGCTCGTGTCGCCCAGGGGGATGCGCTCGCCGCGCAGGCCGCGCTCGTACTGCTGCATCCCGTCGACGCCTGCGAGCTGGTCGTCGTACCGGTACTCGAGGCCCGCCAGCGGCTCCCCGTCGGAGCCCACGAAGCCCACGAGGCTGCCGGCGACGGCGCCGGCCGGGTACGAGCGGATCGCGTACTCCTCGAAGGTGATGCCGGGGATCTCCAGCTGAGCGATCTGGTCCCGCACCTCGCTCGTGAGGCCCGTGGCCACGACGTTCCACCGACGGTCGCCGTCCAGCTTGGGCAGGAGGAGGCCGGGCTCCGTGTCGAGCACGCGCGCCAGCTCCTGCGCCGCGCCCCATGCGCCCACCAGCTCACCCTCGTCGTCCGTGTGCGCCGCGACGTTCTGCTGATCGACCACCAGGCGGAAGCGGGCGGCGTTGCTCGCCAGCGTCGTCCCGTCCGCGGTCTGGATCACCCCGCGGTGCGCGGGGATCGCGACCTCCGTGAGGCGGCCCTCAAGAGCGCGCTGCGCGGCCTGCTGCTGATCCACTCCCTGGATCGCGATGAGGTTCCACAGGACGGCGCACAGCACACCCACGGATGCGATCGCGACGAGACGGATCCGACCGGTCGAGGAGATCCGCCATCGCCTCCGCGTGCGGGGCGCCTGTCCCATCGGGTCTCCTCCTGCTGTGCTTGTGTCTGGTCCGGATCAGCCCTCCGGCGCGGTCTGGGACGGTGCGGTGAAGTCGCCAGCGTCCCCGCCCACCACCGGCAGGCGCTCCGGCGAGCGTAGATTGGGCCTCACGTCATCGCGAGCATCGGCACGCGGACCCGGGATCCTCACAGGAGATTCCTCGGCAGGGTCGGCCGCACCCGCCTGCTCCGGCGCGATGACCTCACCGGTCGACAGATCGATGAAGGACGGGTTCGTGTCCCTCGTCATCCCGTTCTCCTCCGCGAACGATGCGATGTTCTGCGGGCTCTCCCGGTAGGCGATGTCCTCCGACAGCCGGTCCCGCTGGTCCTGGAGCGCCGTCTGCTGCTCCGTGAGCTCCTGGACCCGGAACGTCGTGTGGGAGACGAAGATGTTCGCCACGAGGGCCGCCACGACGCCGGCCAGGATGACGAGCGTGACGAGGACGGCCGTCGACACTCGGGGGTTCGCCGGCTGCGGCAGCACGAGGCGCAGGCGGCGCGGGGCCCTGCGGACCGGCGCTGCGGGAGATCGGCGCGGTGCGACCGCCGGGCGCGGTGTCGACGTGCGGACGGGTGCGCTCATCGTGCCTCTCCGATCTTCCTGACGGCCCGCAGCCTCACGCTCGCGGACCGGGGGTTCCTCTCGATCTCCTGCTCATCCGCCTTCTCCGCCCCGCGGGTCAGCGGCTCCAGCCACGCCTGCAGCTCGGCCGGCACGACCGGGAGTCCGGGCGGCGCCTGATCCGTCGTCCCGGCGGCGAAGATCCGCTTGACGATGACGTCCTCCAGCGACTGGTAGGACTCGACGACGGCCGTGCCGCCCAGGTGCAGCCGGCGCAGCGCCGCGGGAAGTGCGGTCGAGAGCGAATCGAGCTCGCGATTCACCTCGATCCGCAGCGCCTGGAACGTGCGCTTGGCGGGGTGCGACCGCTTGCGCTTCGCGGGGCCGTCGCCCACGACGCGCTCCAGGAGACCGGCCAGCTGCTGGGAGGTCTCCCACGGGCGCTGCGCACGATCGGCGACGACCGCGCGGGCGATCCGGCGGGCCTGGCGCTCCTCGCCGTAGTCGCGGATGACGCGCGCCAGATCCTCCTCCGAATAGGTGTTGAGGACGTCCGCGGCGGTCATCCCGCGGCTCTGGTCCATCCGCATGTCCAAGGGCGCCGGGCGGGAGTAGGAGAAGCCGCGCTCGTCCTCATCGAGCTGGAGGGACGAGACGCCCAGGTCCAGGAGGAGGGAGCTGATCGTCGCGATGCCCAGCTCGTCGAGCACCGCGTCGAGCTCGTCGTCGACCGCGTGGACCGCGATGAAGCGGTCACCGAAGCGGCGCAGCCTCTCCTGCGCCCGCTCGAGGGCCTCCGTGTCCCGGTCGAGGCCGATGACCCGTGCGTCCGGGTGCGCCTCGAGGATGCCCTCCGTGTGGCCGCCCATGCCCAGAGTCCCGTCGACTGCGTAAGGGGTGATGCCCGCCTCGCGGGCCGCAGCGATGCCGACGCCCACCAGCTCGACGCAGCGATCCAGCAGCACCGGGGTGTGTGCGAACTGCTCCATGTCCCGCGCGTCCTTCCGGTCGGCTCCGTCTGGTGACGAGAGCCGCGGCGCGTGCCGCGGCTCCCTGCTGCGATGGGTCCAGAACCCCGTCCGCCCGCGCCCTGCCGCCGGGGAAGTGCGTCAGGACCTGCAGGCTTCGGAACCGGGGAAGTGCCCCGAAACCACAGGCGGGCGAGGATCTCGATCCAGCGCTCCGATATCAGATGACTCCGGGGATCACCTCGTCCGAGCGATCCGAGAAGCCCTGCTCCGTCTCCGCCAGGTACTGCTCCCACGTGGGTGCGTCCCAGATCTCCGCACGGTTGCCCATGCCGATGACGGCGACGTCGCGCTCCAGCCCCGCGTACTGCCGCAGGGCCTGCGGAACGGTGACCCGACTCTGCTTGTCGGGCTGCTCCGCCGACGCCCCCGAGAGGAACACGCGCAGGTAATCCCTCGCCTGCCGGCTCGTCATGGGCGCCGCCCGCATCTGCTCGTGGACGCTCTCGAACTCGCGGGTGGAGAACACGGTCAGGCAGCGCTCCTGCCCGCGTGTCAGCACCAGTCCGTTCGACAGCTCCTCACGGAACTTCGCGGGAAGGATGAGGCGCCCCTTGTCATCAAGCCGCTGCATGTGCGTCCCGAGGAACACGGTGCCCCACCCCCTTCGGATCCCCTGGGGGCTCCGATGGCTCCCACTGTACTCCACTTGCCTCCACATAATGCCGTATCAGCGGTGTTTCTGACCAGCAGAACATTGTTTTCGCAGGTCAGATAGGTGGAGGAAAGTGGTGGTGCAGGCGTGTTCGGCGTGTCTGGACCGGTGAGCACGCCGCCTGCAGCGGCGCTGCGAACCGCTCAGAACGGCGGTTTCCTGCGCCCGAACGGGCCCACCCGGCAGACGGGAGGGCGCCGGGTGGAGGGAAGTGGGGAGGAACGGGGAGGTCAGTGGGGAGGCGAGTGGGGAGGCGGGTGGAGACGCCCCCGACCGGGTACGGAGGACGGGGCCGGAGCGCACGACTGGAGCGACGATGCGCTGGTGGGAGAGAATGGGGAGCATGACCGCGCTCGGGAACGAACACATCACGCACATCCAGGCCATCGCGCAGAAGTCGCGCTCGGCGATGAACACGGTGCTCGACGGCAAGGACCACGCCGTCCGGACCGCTCTCATCACCCTCTTCGCGGGAGGTCATCTGCTCCTGGAGGACGTCCCGGGCGTCGGGAAGACGCTGCTGGCGAAGGCGCTGGGCCGCGTGGTGGGCGGAAGCGTCCGCCGCATCCAGTTCACCCCGGACCTGCTCCCCTCCGACGTCGTGGGGGTGAGCATCTTCAACCAGGAGACCCGCGCCTTCGAGTTCCGCGCGGGCCCCGTGTTCGCGAATGTCGTCATCGCGGACGAGATCAACCGCGCGTCCCCCAAGACCCAGTCGGCGATGCTCGAGTGCATGGCGGAGAACCAGGCGAGCGTGGACGGCACCACCTACCGCATGCCGCAGCCGTTCATGGTCGTCGCGACCCAGAACCCCGTCGACATGGAGGGGACGTACACGCTGCCGGAGGCGCAGCGCGACCGCTTCACGGCGCGCATCTCGATCGGATACCCGTCGACGCAGGCGGAGATGGACATGCTCGACCACCACGTCGACCACGACCCGCTCTCCCGCACCCCGGCGGTCACGACTCTGGAGGAGGTCACGCAGGCGCGCGATCTCATCCGCCACGTGGCCGCCAGCCCGGAGCTGCGCGCGTACGTCGTGTCCCTGCTGGATGCGACGCGCTCGGATCCCGCGGTCGCGCTGGGCGCCTCGCCGCGTGCGGGCGTGCAGCTGCTGCGCACCGCGAAGGTCATGGCCGTGCTGGCGGGCCGCGGGTACGCGACCCCGGATGACGTGCAGGCACTCGCCGTCGATGTCCTGGCCCACCGCATCGTCCCCCGCGAGGGCGACGATCCCCAGCTCGCAGCGTCCCTGGTCCGCGACATCGTGCGCCGCGTGCCGGTGCGCTGATGCGCCCCACCGCGTCAGGGATCGTCTTCCTCCTCCTCGGAGCGGCGCTGACGATCGCGGCCTACCGCTTCTCCCTCCCCGGGATGCTCCCCGCCGGGATCCTCCTCGTGGGGCTGGTCGTGCTGTCCGCTCTCATCGTGCTGCTGGCCTCCGGGCGGATCGCCGTCTCCCTCGCCGCGCGGACCCGCATCGTCGAGGGCCGCCCGCTCACGGCCGTGGGGGCCGAGACCCCGATCGAGGTGCACGTGCGGAACCGGACCCCGCTGCCCATCGGGTCGTTCGCCGTGGAGATCGCGATGGAGGACGGCTTCGGTCCCGACCGCTCGCTCCGCATGCCGGGACTGGCCGCACGGGCCGAGGACGCGGCTCCGGTCGTCGTGCTCCCCACCCGCCGCGGCATGAGCGGCGTCAAGGACGTGAGGATCCGGATCGAGGGGCCGTTCGGCCTGGTCGCCCGGACGCGCAGGACAGGCAGCGGCCTGACCGTCGCGGTCGCGGTCCCCGACCAGCGGCTGCCCCTGCACGGATCGCCCCGGTCCTCGGCGCAGCCGTCCGACTCGCGGCACCTCATGCGCGGCAGCTCGACCCTCGACTTCCACACGCGCGAATACGTTCCCGGTGACGACATGCGACACATCCACTGGGCATCGACGGCGCGCCTGGGAGAGCTCATGGTCCGTGAGCGCGCGCACGAGGAGACACCGCTCGCGGTCGTCCTGCTCGACACGCTGGGCGCGGATCCCGACGGGCACGGCGCGGACATCGCCGTCACCGCGGCCGCAGCCGCCGCCCTGCACCACCTCGATCGCGACGCGGACGTCATCCTGCAGTCCGGCGATGTCCGCGTCTCTGCGCTGGGCACACGGGGATGCGACGCGATCCGCCTCGAGTCCGCCCGCCACGCCTCAGGCGCTCAGGTCCCGGACGACGTGCGCGTCCCCGCCTCCGCGTGGCACGTGACCGTGTGCGCCCTCACGGCGCAGCGCGCGGACGCACTCATCCAGACACTGCCCCGGGGCATGGCCCGGTCCCGCTTCGTCGTCGAGGAGCTCTCCGACTCGGGGATCGGCCTCGACACCGCGCTGTTCGGCGGCGCACTCACACTGCCGCACGAATGGCGCAGCGGCTCAGGAGACTCACGATGACCGCACCCTCATCCGCACCCGCACCGCAGCAGACGGCACCCCCGCCGGAACCGCGGGCATCCGGTGACAACGCGCCGGCAGCGCCGTGGGTGGCGGCCTGCGCGACCGCCGTCGCGATGGGCCTCGCCGCCGTCAGTGTCAGCGCCGTCTTCGCGGACTGGGCCTGGCTGGTTCCCACGCTCGTCATGATCGTGCTCGTCGTGGGCAGCGGCGCGCTGCTGCGCACGGTGCCGGCCATCCGCGCGACGGGTTCTGCCGTCCTGGGCCAGTGCCTCGTCGCCGCGATCGCGGCGCTCTACCTGTGCGTGCCGTCCGCGATGCCCTTCGGCGTGCCCACCCCGGCCGCAGCGGGCGAGCTGTTCTCCCTGCTGGGCCAGGGCGTCGATGACATCTACTCGACCGTCGCACCGGCTCCGTCGACACCGGGCTTCACCGCGATCCTCGTCGTGGGGATCGGGCTCATCTCGATCCTCATCGACGGACTCGTCTCCGACCTGCGCGCTCCGAAGATGGGCGGGATCCTCCTGCTCCTCATCTGGGTGATCCCGGTCATCGTCGCGGGTCCCCAGCTGCAGTGGCACCACTTCGCGGCGATCGGCTGCGCCTTCGTGATCCTCATGCTCTCGCGCTACCTCGCCGCGCGCGTGCAGCGCGCGGCGGCGTTCTCCGTCGTCGCGGGCGCGCTGGCGCTGCTGCTGGGCGTGGGGCTGCCCCTCGTCCTGCCGCCGGTCGCCCAGCGGCCGCAGCAGCCGCTGGGCTCTCCCGAGGACATCACCGTCGTCAACCCGTTCCTCGACCTGCACGCCGATCTGGATCCGTCCAACGACGACGTCGTCCTCCGCTACTCCTCCGATGACCCACTGGCGCCCCCTCTGCGACTCACCAGCGTGAGCGCGTTCGACGGGACGACCTGGATGCCGGAGCCCTTCGACATCGATCCGTTCGCGGTCGCGGTCGACGGGCTCCCTCGGCCCAATGGCGTCGCCGCGGACACCCCGGTCGTCGACCGCACCGCCCAGATCTCCGTCGAGGGCCTCGATGAGCAGCACCTGCCCGCACCGTACGCTCCGGCGACGGTCGACGGCGTCGAGCGGCGCTGGATCTACGACCCCGCCACGCTCACGATCGTGGGCAACGGCGTCCTGTCGACCGATGCCCAGTACACCGTGGGCTACCGCTCGATCGAGCCCACCCCGCGGCAGCTGGCCGACGCGCCGGCGGTCGATGCCGCGCAGTTCGAGTCCACTCTGGCGCTGCCGGATGACATGCCCGAGGTCATCGGGGAGACCGCGGAGACCGTCACCGCGGGCTCGGAGAACCAGTGGGAATCCGCGGTCGCACTCCAGGACTGGCTCCGCAGCGACGAGTTCGAGTACTCGCTCGACGCACCGGCGGACGCCTCCGGTTCCGCGCTGGAGGACTTCCTGCGCGACCGGCGCGGCTACTGCGTCCAGTTCTCCGGCGCGATGACGGCGATGGCGCGGACCCTGGGCATTCCCGCCCGGATCGGCGTGGGCTTCACCGCCGGCACGCCCACGGGCGATGGCGAGTACGAGGTCCGGATGAACCAGGCGCACGCGTGGCCGGAGCTCTACTTCGAGGGTGCTGGCTGGGTCCGGTTCGAGCCCACTCCCGGCGGCCCGGCCGGCGACCCGCCGCCGTGGACGGCAGAGGGCTCCGAGGGGCAGGACGAGGAGGACGCGACCGACGAGCCGGCGGAGGGCGCGTCCGAGGAATCCACTCCGGACGCCCCGGAGTCCGCTCCGGAGGAGACGACCGACCCCGAGGCCGTCGAGGACGCGCAGGAGTCGGGCACCGGCGTGCCCGTCTGGCTGGCGGTCGTCGCCGCCGTGCTCGTCGTCCTGCTCCTCCTGGCGGTGCCCGCGCTCGTGCGCCTCGTCAAGCGCCGCACTCGGCTGTCCGGCGATGACACCGCACGGACCGAGGGCGTGTGGGAGGAGATCGCGGCCGCCACGATCGATGCGGGACTGCCGTGGGACCGCTCACGGACGCTGCGCGATCACGAGGAGCGGATCACCCCGGACCTCGAGTCCGAGGACGCTCGTCTGCTGGAGCGGGCCACCGAGGCCGCGGAGGCGCTGCGCTACGGCGACGGACTGGAGGAGGGGGCTGCACTCAGTCGTGCGGATGCGGAGCGGCTGACCCGCGGCATCCGGACGGCGCAGTCCCGCACCCTGCGGCCGTGGGCGCGACTGCGGGCGGCGGTCCTCCCCCGCAGCCTCGTCTCGAAGCCCGAGGCACCGCGGAGCTGATCCGCCCGCGGGCGCACGCAAAGGGCCGCCCACTCGGATTCCGAGTGGGCGGCCTTCTGCGTTCCTGCGGAGGCTGGTTCAGCGAATCACTGTCCGCCGCGCCTCTTGTCCCAGCGATCCTCCATGCGATCCATGAAGCCGGGGCCGCGCTGGCCGCCGGATCCGGACTTCCCGGCAGCTCCGGCCGAGCCGCTGGCCGGCGCGGAGGACTGGGACCCGGAGGACGACATGGCCCAGAATCCGCCGGCCACCATGACGGCGAAGCCCAGGATGCCCAGCGGCCACCAGCCGGTCCAGATCGCGCCCAGCACGATCGCCAGGCCCACCACCACGCCCACCACTCCGATGACGACGCGTGTCGCGGAGAATCCTCCCGCGGCACCCAGCGGGGGCTCTTCGGAGAGACTGCGGGCGAAGCTGGGGTCGTCTCGAAGCTGCTTCTCGAGCTGGTCCAGCAGCTGCTGCTCGTGGTCTGAGAGAGCCATCCCGATCTCCTCGATTCGTGTTCAACGGAGCACCTGCGGTCTCAGACCGGACCTCCTCCGGGAGCTGCCGAGATGCTCACTCTCCATGATAGTCGTCAACCTGGGAAAACTCCCAGTCGTCAGTCGTCCTGGACGAAGGGCTCAGCCCTCTTCGAGGAACGACGCGGGCGCGATCGACGACTCTCCGAAGCGGCTGCGGACCGCATCGAGCGCGCGCTGCGCCTCGTGCGATCCCCGCGCGACGTCCTCGTCGCCGGATCGACCCACGGAGACCCCTCCCCCGTCCTCCACGTCGAACAGAGCGCCCTGCCGTCCGGACTCCGCGATCGGCACGAGGTCGTGGGCCCGCACGCCCAGCAGGCGCACGCCCTGCCGATGGGCCTCCCGCAGCGCGCGCAGCGCCGGGAGGAGCGCGGTGCGGAGGTCTCCGGGCAGGTCGGTGGGGGCGGGCAGGGTGACGGAGCGCGACAGCGTCGTGAAGTCGTCCAGGCGGTACTTCAGCCCCACCCCGCGAGCAGCCGAGCCATCGGCGCGGAGCCTGCCGGCGACGTCATCGCAGAGTCGCAGGAGCTCCGTCTCCAGTCGCGGCAGATCCCACACGTCCTCGCCGAAGGTCCTCTCCGCACTCACGGACGGGTCCTTGGGCTCGCTGCGCAGCGGTCGGTCGTCGCGGCCGTGGGCGAAGTCGAAGAGCCTGCGGCCGTGCGCGCCGAAGGTCCGCTCGACCCAGCGCGGGTCCGCGTCCGCGAGGTCTGCGATCGTGCGGATGCCGAAGCGCGCCATTCCCCTCTGCGTGCTCTGCCCCACGCCGGGCAGGGCCTCCACCGGCATGGGCCGCAGGAAGTCGTCGACCTGGGCGACCGGGACGACGAGGAGTCCATCGGGCTTCGCGCGCGCGGAGGCGAGCTTCGCGACCACCTTCGTGGATGCCGCGCCCACCGAAGCGGTGAGACCCGTCTCGCGGCGGATCTGTGTGCGGATGCCCTGGGCGATCCGCGCGGGTGATCCGAGTCTGCGCAGCGCCGAGCTGACGTCGACATACCCCTCGTCGATGCTCACGCGCGCCACGTCCGGCGTCACCCGCTCGACGATCTCGAAGACCCTGCGCGACCACAGGCTGTACTGCCCGCGCGAGGGCGGGATGAGGATCGCGCGGGGGCACAGCTGCAGCGCGCGCGACACCGGCATCGCGGCGTGGACCCCGTACTCGCGCGCCTCATAGCTGGCGGACACGACGACCCCGCGCCCCTCGCGGCCGCCCACGACCACCGGCCGTCCGGCGAGCTCGGGGCGACTGAGAAGCTCGACGCCCACGAAGAAGGCATCCATGTCGAGGTGGAGGATGACGCATCCTGTGTCGTCCGCACCCAGCTGAGTCAGATCCCCGCCGCCGCGGGCAAGCTGCTTCCTGCTCACTCACACCCCCGGGCTGTACTCTGGAGACCATGGTACTCCGCTCCACCCGGGCCGCCGCCGTCGCTGCGGCAGCCGTGATCGCCCTGTCAGCCTGCACCGCGCCGGAATCCGGCGACCCCACCGACGCGCCGGATTCATCCGCGGACGCCACGACGACCGCTCAGGCAGAGTCGCAGGACGCCACCGAGGCCCCCTCGGACGCCTCGGGTCCCGAGGTCCAGTCGACGACCGGCGCCGTCGTCAAGGGCATGCCCGAGGTCATCGTGCCGATGCCGGATGCAGAGATCGTCTCGTCGTCCGTGCAGCCCGCGGGCGACGGCCAGCCGGTGGGCGTCAGCATCACGATGCGCGTCGAGGAGTCCGAGGAGGACGTGCTCGACTTCTACGCCGACCATTTCGATGACGCGGGCTTCGAGCCCGTGGGCGATCCCGAGTCGGAGGACGGCGTCACGACGCAGACGTACCACGCGGACGACGCGGGACAGCTCGTCTCCATCGGGATCTCGAACGGCTCCGGCGAGGAGGAGAGCCTGCTCGTCACCGTCGGCGGCCAGGTGCTTCCGTGACGGCGGACCGGCAGCCGGCCTCGCTGAGCACTCTGGACGACGTGCGACAGCGCGTCGACGCGCGGCTCACATCATTCCTCGAGGAGTCCGCGACGCAGCTGCGCGACATCTCCCCCGTCGCCGACCGCCTCACGGAACCGCTGCGGGCGTTCGCGGCCGGAGGCAAGCGGGTCCGCGCAGTGCTGCTGTGGTGGGGCTACGAGCTGGCGGGCGGCCGCGACGCCAGCGCGGTCGCATCCGCCGCCGGGTCGGTCGAGCTGCTCCACGCGGCAGCACTGGTCCACGACGACATCATCGACGCATCGGAGACCCGGCGCGGCAGCCCCGCGGTGCACGCCCACTTCCGGGACCACCACAGGTCCGCGCACCTGTCCGGCGATGCCCTGCTCTACGGGACCAGCGCGGCGATCATCGCGGGAGACCTGTGCCTGGCACTGAGCGAGCAGCTGTTCGACGCGGGCGGCTTCACCCTGGATGCGGCCGCGCGCGCCGCACATGCGGAGCTGCGCCGCGACGTCATGCTGGGACAGTTCCTCGACGTCGAGCTGCAGGCAGCGCGTGTCCCGCGCGCAGAGCTCCGGACACGCGCGGACGAGGTCCTCACGCACAAGACGGCGAAGTACACGGTCGTCCAGCCGCTGGTGCTGGGCGCAGCGCTGGCGGGCGCCTCGCAGTCGCTGCGGGACGGGCTCACCGCGTTCGGGCTGCCCCTGGGACGCGCGTTCCAGATGCGGGACGACGTGCTGGGCGTCTTCGGCGATCCCCGGGTGACGGGGAAGCCGGCCGGTGACGACCTGGTTCAGGGCAAGCGGACGATCCTCGTCGCAGAGGTGCTGGAGCGCGCCCGCCCCGCGGACGCGGACTGGTTCGAGAGACGGCTGGGCCAGCCGCACATGACGGAGGCCGAGGTCGACCGCATGTCCTCTCTCATCGTCGACAGCGGGGCACTCGCCGCCTTCGAGGACCTCATCGAGCAGGAGACCGGCGCGGCACTCACCGCCCTGGATGCGCTGGCGGAGCAGGGGCTCGCATCCGCAGACGTCGCGACGCTGAGGACGTTCGCGGACGCACTCACCGACCGCCGGTCCTGAGCGGCGAGGGTCAGAACGCGAGCGCCTGCGCGCGCCGCCGGACCTCCGTCTTGCTGCCCGCCCGCAGGAGATCGATCGGGCGACCCGGCAGCGACTCGTCCGGCGTGAACAGCCAGACGATCGTGGCCTCGTCGTCGAACCCCGCATCGCGCAGCGTCGTGACGGTCCCCTGCAGGTGCCGGATGGGGCGGGCGTCCTCGTCGAGGAACAGGCTGGGGACCTGGAAGATGTCGCGGTCAGTCCTGCGGACGCCCACGAGGGAGCCGTCCTCGATGTAGCGGCGGATCTTCGAGATCCCCAGGCCGGACTGCTCGGCGATGTCGGGGAGCGGGAGCCATGCGTCTACGAGTTCTTCTGAGCCATTCACCCCACCAGCCTAACGACTCCGGCGGCGCAGTCCCACCGGCCGCCCCTCGTGCCGCCGCGTCCCGGCGGGTCGCGACACGCCGTCCGCGGCATCGCGGGTTCGCGCGAATCGCTGGCTACGCTGGTGCTGTCTGCGTGACGCCGACTTCCCCCGCTCATGACCACAGACCACCAGCAGGACGGATGACCCCAGTGCCGACGGAGCATGCAACGCCCACCCCGCGCGGGCGCCGCGGTCGAGCCCGCACTGCCCGCCCCGATCCCCTCCTGGTGCCCTCGCTCCTGTCCGCCCCCGCAGCCACACTGCCCCGCGAGGCCGACGAGGCACCCCCGGCACTGCCGATCGACGTGACGAGCGGTCCGGGCTTCACCTCCGGGACCGTCTCCGATTCCGTCCCCGTCTCCCACGGCGGTCGTGCCTATCGCGTCCGCCAGGGCGATGACCTGGTCAGCGTCGCCGCGAAGTTCGGCGTCTCCGTGCCGGCACTCGTCGAACTCAACGACCTGTCCCGTCGCCCTGTCCTGCGCTCGGGACAGATCCTCTCCCTCCCGGAGCGCCAGGTGACGGACGGCCCGGCCACCGATCGAGTCCGCCCCGGCGACACCCTCGAATCACTCGCCGCGCGCCACCGTCTCCGCCCGCTCGACGTGCAGCGGGCGAACGCGATGGGTGACTCCCGACTCATCATCGAGGGCGAGCTGCTGAACCTGGCGGGCACCGGCGCCCTGAGTGCTCGGCCACTCCCCGGTGAGGACGACCTCCCGCCGCTGTCCGCGGCCGAGGACGGGTTCCCGCCGGAGACCGTGCGCGCGGCGAGGATCAACCGTCGCAGCCTCCTGGCCCGCCCGCTGCCGACCCGGCGCCAGGCCCGAACCCTCATCGAGGGTGCCGCGCGGGCGCACGACCTCGCGCCCGCCCTCGCGATCGCGGTGGCCCAGGTCGAATCCGGCCTCCACCACGGGGTCGTGAGTCCCGGGAACGCGATCGGCCTCATGCAGGTGACTCCGCACGCCGCGCACTGCGCATCCCACGCGGTCGGTCGCTCGCTCGACGTCCTCGATCCCGCCGACAACGCGACGGCGGGCGTCGTCATCCTCTCGACCCTGCTGGAGTCCGCGGACGACGAGGCCCAGGCGCTGTCCGGGTACTACCAGGGGCTCGCGTCCGTACGCTCCGTCGGCCCGCACCCCGACACCCGGCGGTTCGCGGCGAATGTCCAGATCCTGGCCGACCGGATGCGAGCGGAGGAGAGGTCATGACCACACTCACCGACCCCCTGCTGGGGCACGTTCTGGACGACCGGTACCGGATCGACGACCCGGTCGCCCGCGGCGGCATGGCCATGGTCTACAAGGGCACCGATCTGCGGCTCGACAGGGTCGTGGCCCTCAAGGTCATGCATCGGCACCTGCTGGACGACGAGGGATTCGTCGAGCGCTTCCAGCGCGAGGCGCGCGCGGCGGCCCACCTCATCCACTCGAACGTCGTGGCCGTCCATGACACGGGCCGCGACGGCGACGCCGTCTACCTCGTCATGGAGTACCTGCCCAATGTGACGCTGCGGAAGGAGCTCCGCCACCGCGGCACGCTCACTCCCCGCCAGGCGCTCATCGTCCTCGATGCTGTGCTGGCGGGTCTCGAAGCGGTGCACGCCGCCGGCATGATCCACCGCGATCTCAAGCCCGACAACGTGCTGCTGGGCGCCGACGGGCAGATCAAGCTCGCGGACTTCGGACTGGCGCGGGCTGTCAGCGCGGCGACCACGACGAAGACGCTCATGGGCACGGTCGGCTACGTCGCTCCCGAGCTCGTGACCCGGACGGGAGCGGACGAGCGGACCGACCTCTACACGGTCGGCATCATCCTCTACGAGATGCTGACCGGCTTCCAGCCGTACACGGACGAGGTACCCATCCAGGTCGCCTACCGCCACGTCCACGACGACGTCCCGCCGCCCTCCGACGAGCGTCCCGGCCTCAGCCCCCGCCTCGATGCACTCGTCCTCTGGGCGACCTCCCGCGACCCGGAGGAGCGGCCCCAGACCGCCACGGCGCTGCGCGAGGCACTCGCCGAGGCCCGCTCCTCGCTCACTCCCGCAGAGCTGGACCTCGACGAGTCCGAGGGTCTGGAGAAGCCCGCCTTCGCGACCCGACCGATCCTCGTCCCTACCGCGACGATCTTCGAGCCGGGAGCCGACTCCGAGCCGATCCGCACGCAGGCGGGCACGGACGAGATCCCGTACCTGGCCGACGACGAACGCGACGAGGCAGGTCCCGAGGCCGCGGCAGCAGCTGCAGGCGGCACCGTCCGGGAGGACAGCGCCCGCACCGCAGCGGCTGCCAGCACCGCGTCCGCCGCATCGACGGCCGGCGGCGAATCAGCAACCTCGGCGCCGGCCTCGGCCGCACAGCGCAGGACGGGCAGGCGCGGTGTCATCATCGGCCTCGTCGTCGTCCTCCTGGCCGCACTGGGGCTGGGCGGCTGGGCGGTCCTGGGCGACCGGTCCGTGGCTGTGCCGCAGTACACCGCTGGACAGGACCCCGCAGAGTACATCGCGCTGCTCGAGGACGCGGGCCTGAGCGCGGAGACGGTCGATGCGCACAGCACGACGATCCCGTCGGGCCGTCTCATGGACGTCCATCCCGGCGCCGGAGAGGAGCTGCAGCCGGGCGACTCGGTCACGATCACGGTCTCCCAGGGCGAGGAGCTCTTCCGCGTCCCGGACGTGACCGGCTCGGCCGAGGCCGACGCGCGGACCAGCCTGGAATCCTCCGGCATGGTCCTGGGGCGGATCACCCGCGAGTTCTCCGACGACGTGCCGGAGGGCACCGTCATCAGCCAGGACTCCGGTGAGGCCGAGGTGCCCAAGGGCACGCCCGTCGACCTCGTCGTCTCGAAGGGCGTCGAGCCGATCGAGGTGCCGATCGTGACGGGTCTCGACTACGACTCCGCGTTCGCCAAGCTGGCCCGCATGGGCTTCCGCATCTCCCGCGACGATGTCTTCGATGACGAGGTCGCGAAGGGGAAGGTCATCTCCCAGACTCCGAAGGGCCGCACGGAGGCGCAAGAGGGCGACCTCATCATGCTCAAGGTCTCGAAGGGGAAGAAGGCCGACGACTCGTCCTCAGACAGCAGCGATCCGTCGTCCGACAGCAGCGACACGGACGACGAGGACTGACCCATCTGACCCCGCCGGCGGGAGATCAGATCGGTCAGCCAGCCGCGGCGGCGAGTTCCTCGGTCACCTCGGCGAGGATGCTAGCCGCTTCTTGAGCCTGCTCGGCGGAGACGTCGAGGTGCGTGACAAGTCGGCATTCCAGCTCGTTGAGCGCGAGGATGCGCACGCCGCGCTCCCCCGCCGCCTGTGCGAGGCGCTCTGCGGGGACCCCCACTCGCCCCGGGTTCAGCATGACGATGTTCGTCTGGACGCTCCCGGGATCTGCCGCCCCGGGCACGGCCTCTGCGACGGTGCGGGCGATGAGGTCCGCGTGCGCGTGGTCGTCGGCCAGCCGCTCGATGTTCTGATCGAGAGCGACATGTCCCGCGGCCGCCAGGATGCCAGCCTGACGCATGCCGCCGCCGTAGCGCTTGCGCAGGTAGCGGGCCTCGTCGATGAGCTCTCTGCTCCCCGTCAGGACGCTGCCCACGGGAGCGCCCAGACCCTTCGAGAGGCAGATGCTCACGGAGTCAGCGACCGCGCCCTGGTCCGCGAAGCTCGACCCCTCTGCGACGACCGCGTTCGCGACCCGCGCACCGTCCATGTGCACGCGGATGCCGCGCTCGGCGGTGCGTGCTCGCAGCTCGCGCAGCTGGTCGATCGCGGCGATCCGGCCACCGGAGAAGTTGTGGGTGTTCTCGACCGCGATGAGAGCGGTCCCCACCGAGCTGTACCCGCGGGGCGACTCCGCGAGCGCGAGTGCGTCCGCGGCTTCCAGCGTCCCGTCCGGTGAGATCCACGTGCGGCTCGTGATCCCGGCGATCGCGCCGTGGCCGCCCACCTCCGAGCGGAGGATGTGCGCGCGCGACTCCGCAAGGAGCTCCTGCCCGCGCCCCACGGAGGCCGCGACCCCCACCATGTTCGCCAGCGAGCCGGTCGCGCAGAAGAGGCCGGCCTCGTGGCCCAGCATCTCTGCGACGCGGGCCTCGAGCGCGTTGACGGTGGGGTCCTCCCCGTACACGTCGTCGCCCACGACCGCGTCCGCCATCGCCCTGCGCATCTGCGGGCCGGGACGGGTGAGCGTGTCGGAGCGCAGGTCGATGGGCTCCACGCTCAGGCCCGGGATGCCTTCGTGAGCAGCTCGGCGACCTGGAAGGCCATCTCGAGGGACTGATCGTGGTTGAGGCGCGGGTCGACGAGCGTCTCGTAGCGCCTGCGCAGGCCCTCCTCGTCGATCTCCGCACCGCCGCCCAGGACTTCGGTCACGTCATCGCCGGTCAGCTCGATGTGCAGGCCGCCGGGCACCGTGCCCGCCTCCGCGTGCGCGTCGAAGAAGCCGGCGACCTCCTCGACGACATCCTCGAAGCGGCGGGTCTTGAATCCGTTGCCTGCGGTGATCGTGTTGCCGTGCATGGGATCGCAGACCCACGTCACCTGCGGCAGCTCGTGGCCGACCTCGGCCAGCAGAGCCGGCAGCTTCTCGCGGATCTTTCCCGCGCCCATCCGGGTGATGAAGCTCAGTCGGCCCGGTGTCCGCTCCGGATCCAGTCGGTCGACCAGGCGGAGGACCTCGTCCTTCGTGATCGTGGGGCCCAGCTTCACGCCGATCGGGTTGTGCACGCGCGAGAGGAAGTCCACGTGCGCACCGTCGAGGTCGCGCGTCCGCTCACCGATCCAGAGGAAGTGTCCGGACACCGCGTAGGGATTGCCCGTGCGCGAGTCGATGCGGGTCAGCGCGCGCTCGTACTCGAGCAGCAGCGCCTCGTGCGCCGCGAAGAACTCGACGGAATTGAGCGCGTCGAAGTCCGCGCCGCACGCGGCCATGAACTTGAGCGCCCGGTCGATCTCGCGCGCGATCTGCTCGTACCGGTGGTAGTTGGGGTTCGAGCCCAGGAAGCCGGTGTTCCAGTCGTGGACTCGGCGCAGGTCCGCGAATCCCCCCTGAGTGAACGCCCGGATGAGGTTCAGGGTGGACGAGGAGACATGGTACGCCTGCAGCAGGCGGTGAGGATCGTGACGGCGCGCCTCGGGGGTGAACTCGTGCCCGTTGACGATGTCGCCGCGGTACGACGGGAGCGTGACACCGTCGCGCGTCTCGACGTCGGAGGAGCGCGGCTTGGCGAACTGGCCCGCCATGCGGCCCATCTTCACGACGGGCACCGAGCCCGCGTAGGTGAGGACTGCCGCCATCTGCAGCACCGTCTGGATCCGGCGGCGGATCTTGTCCGCCTGCGCGTCCACGAAGGTCTCCGCGCAGTCGCCTCCGGCGAGGATGAACGCGCGGCCGGCCGCGGCCTCGGCGATCCGGCTCGTCAGCAGATCCGCCTCACCCGCGAAGATGAGGGGCGGCACACTGGAGAGCTCCTCGAGCACCGTCTCGAGCTCTGCCGGGTCCGTGTACGTCGGCTGCTGCAGCGGTGCGAGGTCGCGCCAGTTCTCCAGACCCTCGAGGGTCTGCGGAGTCGCCTGGACCGAGCCCATCGCCTCGAAGAAGCGCGGGTCAGCGTTGAAGCCCATGGAAGGAGCCTTTCATCAGTCGTTCAGGGGCCGCCGCTGTCCTCAGCGGTCGTCGGACCCCTCGTCGCCCGCGTCGTCGGCGGGCGGTTCGTCGGTGGGCGGCGCGTCATCCGCGCCGAAGTCCTCGGCGGACACGTGGTCCAGGAACTCGCGGAACTCCGCGACCGCGTCCTCGTCCGGTTCGGGCGCATCGATGCCGTTCTCATCGAGGACGGCCTGCGACACGAACACGGGTGCGTCCGCGGTGAGGGCCAGGAGGACAGCGTCCGACGGGCGGGCGGAGATCTGCTTGCCGTCCGTCGTGTCGATCCGCGCGAAGAACGTGTGCTCCTCGCGCCGGGTCACCGTCACCCGTTCGATGCCCGCCCCGTAGTGGTCGAGCACATCCAGCAGGAGCTGGTGCGTGAGCGGACGGGCGGAGACGAGTCCCCGCTGGGCCATCTGGATGAGCGCGGACTCCGAGGGTCCGATCCAGATCGGCAGGTACCGCGGGAGATCGATCGCCTTGAGCACGAGGATCGACTGGTTCGCGGGGAGCTCGATCCGGATCCCGACGACTTCTGCTTCGCGATCAGCCATGCGGATCGCGTTCAGCTGGTCCGCGGACGCTGCTGGAAGATCATCCGGAACTTCCCGATCTGCACGTCCGCGCCGTTCTGCAGCTCGATCGAGTCGATGAGCTGCCGGCCCACATACGTCCCGTTGAGCGATCCGGTGTCGCGCAGCGTGAAGCCCGAGGGGGTGCGGACGAACTCCGCGTGCTTGCGCGACACGGTCACGTCATCCAGGAAGATGTCCGCGTTGGGGCTGCGGCCGACCGTCACGACGTCCGTGTCCAGCAGGATCTGCGCGCCGGCATCCGGACCGGAAACGACGACCAGGAGCGCATCCGTGTCATCGAGGTTCTGCAGGTCCGGGACGGGGTGGATCTCGCCGGTGTGCGGATCGAGGATCCCGGAGAACTGCGGGTTCCCGGCGCTTCCCTGCTCCTGGCCCACCGGGGCCTGGGCCGGATCGTTCCACTGCTGCGGCGGCCCGCCGGCGGTCTGGCCCTGTGAGCCGACCGGCTGCGCGCCGGGCTGCTGGCCGTACGGATCCTGTCCCTGCGCCTGCTGCGGATGCTGAGGGCCGGAGCCGAAGGACGGCTGAGCCCACGGGTCCGACTGCTGGGCACCGGCCTGCGGAGCCGCGGCGGCCGGGTCGCCGTACTGAGGGGCCGGAGGCTGCTGGGCGTAGGGGTCCTGGCCGTACTGCGGCTGCCCGTACTGGTCCTGCCCGTACTGCTGCGGTGCCCCTCCCCACTGCTGCTGCGAGCCGTGCTGCTCCTGCTGCGGGGCCCACTGCTGAGGCTGGGAACCCTGCTGGCCCCACTGCTGGGGCTCACTCCACTGCTGGGGCTGCGAGCCCTGCTGCGGCG
>DWZY01000148.1 GCA_019117325.1 Candidatus Brevibacterium intestinigallinarum | reverse complement strand
GTCATACATGACAAGCGGGGCTAGACAGCTTACGTCGTCCGCCACTGGTTCAGTGCGGGACGGCGACCTGCCCGCGCATGAGGGGCCGCGCCGTGCGGAACAGCGATGCGGACGCGGCCTGTGGAATCCCGTCCTCCAGTCGCACGTCCGCTGCACACGTGACGACGCCCGACGGTGTGGCGAGGCGCAGCGGAGTGTCCTCGTCACGCGCTGCTCCCGCAGAGGCCGCGCCCACGCCCACCGCTTCCTGCACGACAGTGCCGGGGATCTGGGCGGCCGCCGCGGCGCAGAGCGCGGACGTACCCGGGATCGCCCGGTGCGCCACCTCCATCGACAGCACACGGGTCACGAGGTCGCAGTCGGCGGCCTCCACCGCCGTCCCGTCCAGCAGGGTCGTGGTCGCAGGCGGGGCGACGAGCGCGATCTTGGGGTGCGCCAGCGGGCTGTCCGCAGGTGTCGCCGCGAGTCCCATCGCGACGGTGCCCGCCCGGCGGATCAGGTCGAGCAGCGCCAGGAGGTCTGCATCCGCATCGATCTGATCCGGTGATTCGGTCCCCGTCAGCCCCACATCGGCGGCCCGGACCAGGACGACAGGCGCGGAGACATCGACCAGTGAGGCCTCGACGGTGCGGTCGCCCAGGTCCAGGCGATCGACCGGGCGGCCCGTGGGAAGGATCGCACCGGCCCGCGACCCGCCAGCTTCCACGTACTGCAGCTCGATGGGAGACCCGGAGCCCGCCACACCCGGGACGACGAGATCGCCAATAGTCTCCGCGACTCCCCCGCGCACGGTCAGGCGCACGACGATGGTCGCCCCCGTGTTCGTGTTGTGGACGGTGACGGCGGCCGGCCCATCGGCCTCGGCGCTCAGGAGTCCCACCTGCAGGGCGAAGGGGACGACGGCGGAGGACAGATTCCCGCAGTTGCCCGAGTAGTCGACGACCGCCTCGTCCACCGCGACCTGCCCGAAGGTGTACTCGACGTCGACGCCCTCGCGCTCGGAGGCGGACACGACGACGATCTTCGACAGCGAGGACACCCCGCCGCCCATGCCATCCAGCTGCCGGCCGAACGGGTCCGGCGAGCCCAGGGCGCCCGTGAAGATCCGGTCGCGTGCGGACTGGTCCTCCGGCAGGTCGCGGGCATCGAAGAAGAGGCCCTTGCTGGTGCCTCCCCGCATGAAGATCGCGTTGATCCACTCCATCAGTCGCGCCACTCCCTCACTGGATCTCGCCCATCACCGGGCCCCTCGGCCCGGCCCATTCGCACGGGCCCAGCCTAGGCGCGCGATGCCACTGCTCAGCGCCGCAGCACGCGTGCCGCGAGGGTGTTCCCCACCAGCTGCGCCAGCTGGACGAAGACGATGATGACAACGACGGTCACGAGCGTGACGGTCCAGTCGAACTGCTGGTACCCGTACATGATCGCGAAGTTGCCCAGGCCGCCCCCGCCCACGACGCCCACCATCGCGGACATGTCGACGATCGCGATGAACATGAACGTGTAGCCCAGGATCAGCGGACCCAATGCCTCCGGAATGACGATGCCGAAGAGCGTGCGCAGGCGACCCGCGCCCGCCGCCCGCGCGGCCTCGACGACGCCCGGATCCACACCCACCAGGTTCTGCTCCACGACGCGACCGATGACGACCGCGGCCATGAGCGCCATCGGGAAGACCGCCGCACCCGTGCCGATCGTCGTCCCCAGCAGGGCGAGCGTCACCGGCCCCACCGCGGTGATGAAGATGATGAACGGCACCGGCCGCACGATGTTGACCACCAGGTTGAGAACGGCGAAGACCACCGGCTGCTCGAGCAGATTGCCGGGCCGCGTGGCGTAGAGGGCCGCCCCCAGCACGAGCCCCACGATGCCGGCGACCAGCACCGTCACGGTCACCATGACGAGCGTCTCCTGGATGCTCGTGACGAGCACGGGACGCAGCAGCTCCCAGTTCGTGTCCATCAGACCGTCACCTCCGCGACCCTGTCCGCCGCCTCATCCACGGCGAGCACACGAGCCCTGCCGTCCGCAGTCAGGGCGGCCACGGCCTCGGCGACGGCCTGCTGCGGTCCGCTCAGCGCGTAGGTGAGCGTCCCCAGCGGCCGGTTCTGCACCTCTGCCACATCACCGTGGACGACGGTGCCCGTGACTCCGCGCCCGTCGAGGATCCGGGCGACCTCCGGTGAGCCGAAGTCCTCGTCGATCCGGACGGCGACGAGCGTGCCCGGATGGCGCTCCTGCAGCCGGCGCAGCGCGGCAGGGCCGGGCTCCCCCTTGACCGCGGTCGCGACGAACGCCTGGCCGGCCGGGGTCGCGGGCGCGGAGAAGACGTCGTAGGCGCTGCCGTGCTCCGCGACGCGGCCCCCGTCCAGCACGACGACGGAATCGCAGATCTCCCGCACGACGGCCATCTCGTGGGTGATGACGACGATCGTCGTGCCGAACTCCTCGTTGATCCGGGTCAGGAGGCCCAGGATGTCCGCCGTCGTCTCCGGGTCCAGCGCGGACGTCGCTTCATCCGCCAGGAGGAGCGTGGGCGAGGAGGCGAGCGCTCGGGCGATGCCCACCCGCTGCTTCTGTCCGCCGGACAGCTGGGAGGAGTAGGACCGCGCTCGGTCCGACAGTCCCACGAACTCGAGGACCTCGGCGACCCGGGCCTGGACCTCCGCGCGCGGGCGGCCGGCGACGCGCAGCGGATACCCGACGTTCCCGGCCACGGTCCGCGAGGCGAAGAGGTTGAAGTGCTGGAAGATCATCCCGATCCCCCGCCGGACCCGCTGGAGCTGCGCCTCGCCCAGCCCGGTCAGGTCCGTGCCGTCGACGATGACGCTGCCGGAGGTGGGCGTGTCCAGCGCGTTGATGAGGCGCACGAGGGTCGACTTGCCGGCACCCGAATGGCCGATGATGCCCAGGATCGATCCCTGCGGGATGTCGAGGGTGATCCCGTCGAGCGCGCGGCGGGAGGTGTCCGGGGCCGCGGCGCGCAGGCCCAGCAGCCGGCGGCGTCCCGGGTACACCTTGACGACGTCGCGGAAGCGGACGTGGGGATGGGGGCGATCGCGTGTCATGCGTTCTCCTGGTGTGCGCAGGGCGCCTGCGGCCAGCGTGAGGGGACCGCACCAGGACAGCAGTCCGGCACCCAGGATGTGACCCCGGCGACACAGAACTTCTGATGTCGTCACAATCGAGCGCGGATCGATCCGATTGCGTCGTCCCGGGTCCTCAGGTGACAACGGCCGCGCCGCGTATCACCGCGTGCTCCCTACGGTGGCGGCGTCCGCACGTTCCTCATGCGGCCGGACCTGACGAGGAGATCACATGACCCGCACATCGCTGACCACCGCCCGGGCGCTCACCACCATCCCCGCCGTCCTGGCACTCGCCGCACTGACAGCGTGCGGTGGGACGGCCTCGGCGGGTGAGGAGGACAGCAGCACTGTCACCATCGCCGTCGACGACGGCCAGGAGCCGCACTGGCAGCTCATCCGCGACCTCGTCGCCCAGGAGGGCATCGACCTGGAGGTGGAGAGCTTCACCGACGGTCCCCAGATCAACTCCGCGACCCAGAACGGCGATGTCGACCTCAACCTCTTCCAGCACCTCGCGTTCCTCGCCCAGTTCAACGTGAACTCGGACGGCGACCTGGTGCCCGTGGGTGCGACGGCCGTCTACCCGCTGGCCCTCTTCTCCACGGAGCACGCCTCGCTCGAGGATCTGCCGGCGGACGCGGAGATCGCGATCCCCAGCAACCCCACGAACCAGGCGCGGGCCCTGCTGAACCTCCAGGACGCGGGGCTCCTGACGCTGGTGGACGGAGGGAACTCCCTGTCCACGCCCGCAGAGATCGAGTCCGGGGACGTGACGATCACGCCGGTCGACACGAACCAGACCGTCAACGCACTGAACGGTGCTGCGGATGCCGCCGTCGTCAACAACACGCAGGCCTCGCGCGGCGGGCTCACGGACGACGACATCATCTACAAGGACGACCTGGACTCCGGCACGAACGACCCCTACATCAACGTGTTCGTCGCGAAGGAGGAGAACGCGGACGATCCGCGCTTCCAGACGATCATCGAGGCGTACCACTCGCCCGAGGTGCAGGAGGCGGTCTCCGAGCTCAACAACGGCAACGTCGAGTTCAAGGAGGACTGGACCGCAGAGGAGCTGCGCGCGCTCCTCGAGGACGAGGAGCAGGTCGCGGCCTCGGGCGACGGCCGGACGAGCTGACCCGCGCCCCCACTGACCCGCACACGATCACGCACCCACACGATCGCGCCACACCCACACACCCCACGGAGGAATCATGAGCATCGAGACCCTGCCGATCCTGGACCTGTCCCAGGCCGACGACCCCGCGACGGCACCCGCATTCCGCGAGAAGCTGCGGGAGGTCACCCACACGGTCGGCTTCTTCTACCTCACCGGGCACGGCATCCCGGAGGAGGACTTCGACCGGATCGTCGAGGTGGCCCAGCGCTTCTTCGCTCTGCCGGAGGATGAGAAGCTGGCGATCGAGAACGACCACTCCCCGCACTTCCGCGGCTACACCCGGACCGGCGGCGAGCGCACGCGCGGCGAGGTCGACTGGCGGGAGCAGATCGACATCGGCCTGGACCGCGCGCCCCTGACGGAGGAGGAGATCGAGTTCCCGTTCGACCGCCTCACGGGCCCCAACCAGTACCCGGAGAACCTGCCGGAGCTCAAGGAGGCCACGGACCGCTGGCACGCGCAGCTCTCCGCCGTGGGCGACCGCCTGCTGTCCGAGTGGGCCCAGAGCCTGGGCCAGCCCGCGGACTTCTTCGCACAGGCGTTCGCGGACGACCCCGCCTCCTTCATCAAGATCGTCCGCTATCCGGCGACGGAGGACGGCGCGATCACGCAGGGTGTGGGCGAGCACCGCGACGGCGGAACCCTCACGCTGCTCTACCCGCAGCCGGGGACCACGGGCCTCCAGGTGAAGACGGACGACGGGTGGATCGACGCGGACCCGATCCCACACGCTTTCGTCGTCAACATCGGCAAGCTGCTCGAGGTTGCGACCGACGGCTACCTCACGGCGACCGTGCACCGCGTCCTGCCCACCCGACCCGGTGAGGACCGCATCTCCATCCCGTTCTTCTACAACCCCTCGCTGCGCTCGCAGCTGCCGCGGGTCGAACTCCCGGCTGAGCTCAAGGAGAAGACGCGGGGCGTCTCGCAGGACGAGCTGGACGTGCTGCACGCGGTCTACGGCGAGAACGCGTTCGCCTCACGACTGCGCTCGCACCCCAACGTCGCGCAGAAGTACTACGCGGAGCACCTCGTGCCGCAGACGTGACGGGGTGGCCCGCCCCGACTGCGGGGCGGGCCCAGCCTCACTCCACGAGCCGCGCCACCGTCCCATCGATGGCCCGCGTCGTCCGCTCCAGCGAGTCGAGGTCGACCCATTCGGATGCCGCGTGCGCGCCTTCGCCGGCCGGCCCGAACAGCACCGCGTCGATGCCCGCATCCGCCAGGAGCGCGCAGTCCGTCCAGAACTGCTCGCCGCGGATCACGGGGCCGGGCTCGCCACCCTCCGCAGTTCCCGCGCCAACACCCGCCTCACGGCACGCGTCCGTCAGTGCTGCCACGACCGCGGATCCCTCCGCCGTCGCGAACGGCGGCCGCTCGAAGAAGACGTCGAGGTCGTACGTGAAGGCCCCGTCATCGCGAGCGATCGGATCGAGGATCTCCCGCAGCTCCGCCTCGAACGTCGCCGCGTCCTCGCCGGGCCGGGTCCGCCGCTCGATCGTGATGGTGCACGCGTCCGCGTAACTGGAGGCCTCGACCCCGCCCGTGATGATCGACGCGTGGACGCTGCCGGTCCCCACCAGAGGGTCCGCCTCCCCCGCCGCCAACCGGTCCTGCAGGTCACCGATGCCCGTGAGCAGCCGACCCGCCTTGACGATCGGATCGACGCCCAGGTCCGACCGCGACCCGTGCGCGGCCACCCCGTCGATCCGCACCCGCGCCCACGCGAACCCCCGGTGCGCCACGACCACGTCCTCGTTCGTGGGCTCGGCGACCAGCGCAGTCGCCACCTGCAGACCCCGCTCCCGCATGTGCGCGAGCACCTGCTCCGTCCCCGCGCTCACGTCCTCCTCGTCCGCGACGAGCGCCAGCACGATGTCCCGACGATGCGGCCGCGCCGCGACCCGAGCCGCCGCGACCATCATCGCTGCGAGCCCCGCCTTCATGTCGTAGATCCCGCGCCCGTGCAGCCGCCCGTCCGCGACGACCGGATCCAGCCCGTTCCCGTCGTAGGACTCGAGCGACACAGTGTCGAGGTGGCCGTTCAGCATGACCCCGCCGAGGCCGTCCCCAGTCCCGTCACCGGAGGTCCCGAGGACGGCGGCCTGCCGCCGCCCGCAAGGGTGACCGTCGTCACCGCCCGTTGCCGCGTCGCTTCCCGCTCCCCGTGCGACTGCCAGCACGGACGGGCGTCCCGGCGTCGGCTCGACGCGCGTGCACTCGAAGCCGCGCGCGCTCAGCCACACGGTGACGAAATCCGCGATCTGCGACTCCCCCGCACCTCCGGGCACGAGCCCCGGGTTCACGGAATCGATCCGAACGAGGTCCGCGGCGAGCGCGGTCACCTCCTGCTGCAGGTTCTCCATCGGCTCCACCTTCTCCAACGTCTCCACCCTGTTCGTCGGTTCTGCACTGCCCATCGACTCACTCACGACAGCTCCTCCGGCAGCGGGTTAGCCGCACGACCCTCCGTGCTGAGCAGCAGGATGTGCGCACCGTCCTCCAGGAGCCCCTGCTCCCGCAGTGCACGGACAGCTGCCAGCGAGGACGCCCCGCACGGCCCCGAGTCCACGCCCAGCGCCTCGAGGTCCCGCACCGCAGCGGCCGTCTGCGCGTCCGTCACGACGGCACTCAGGTCGACGCCCGCCCGGAGGACGGGCCACGACGACTCCGCGACAGTGCCGCAGTTGAGGCCCGCCATGATCGTCCGCCCGGTCTCCACGGTGACGGGCTC
>DWZY01000147.1 GCA_019117325.1 Candidatus Brevibacterium intestinigallinarum | reverse complement strand
TCGTCGATGCCGCCGCTGTCGTCACCGGCGAATCCGGAGATGATGTCGTCGATGCCGCGCGTGTACTCGTCGATGCCGCCGCTCAACTGGCTGGCACCGTCGCTCAGGTCGTCCGCTCCGTCGGCCAGCTGCTGCGTCTGATCCGGCAGGTCCGCGACGCCGTCAGAGAGCTCGCCCAGGCCGTCGGCCAGGTCGCCCGCACCGCCGGCCAGGCCCTGCGCGCCGTCGTCCAGCTGGCCCACGCCCTCGGACAGAGCGCTGGCGCCCGCGGCCAGCCCGCCGGCGCCGTCCGCGATCCCGTGGACACCGGAGCCCAGCTGCCCGGCGCCGTCCACCAGCTCGCCGGAGTTGTCGGACAGCTGGCCGGCGCCATCGGACAGCTCGCCCACACCGGAGTCCAGCTCGCCGGCGCCGTCGGCCAGGTCGTTCGCCGCATCGCCCATCTCGCGCATCTGGTCGCCCATCTCGTTGAAGCCCACGAAGATGCCGTCCAGGTACTGCTGCGACCACTGCTCGTTGAACGCCGTTGTCGCAGCCGAGGCGATGGCCTGGACGATGACGGTGTCCGTCAGGGGCGAGACGCGGGAGCTCACGACGTCCAGCGTCGTCTGCTCCGCGTCCATCGGGTCATCACCAGTGGAGGAGACGACGGCCTCGGAGAAGTCCTCCGGGATGGTGACGGCGGCCGCGTACCGGCCGTCGGACAGACCGTCCTTCGCGTCCTCCTCGTCCGAGAGCACCCAGTGAACGTTCTGGTCCTCGTCCGCGTCGACGATGCCCGCGGCCAGCTGGCGGCCCAGCGGGACCGTCTGCCCGTCGATCTCCGTGCCCTCGTCGAGGTTCACGACGGCGGCGGTGACCTGGTCGATCCGGTCACCGGCCTTCCACGTGGCGAGCACCAGGCCGGCGGCGACGAGGACGGGGACCAGTACGAGGCCCACGAGGGTCCAGAGCGAGACGCCCTTGTCGGTGTCCGCGCGTTCGAACAGCGTCATGAGTGCGCACCTCCGGATGCGAGCGGGGCGAGGCGGTCGGCCTCGAGGTCGAGGAGCGAGTAGCGGGTGTGCGGGGGCATCATCCAGTCGACCCGCTGGTCGACCAGGCCCAGGATGACGGCCGACCCGTGCTCGATCGCCGCGGCGACCAGATGCGCGACGGCATCCGCGGTCTGCGTGTCGTGCGCGCGGTCGGCGTGGTCGATGACGAGCAGGTCGGGCGGGTTCTTCGCGATCTGGCGCATTGCTGAGGCGTCGACCATGAGGCCCGCGTCCGGCGAGTCGAGCGTGAGGAAGGGGACGGTGCGGCGGATCTTCCGGTTCTCCTCCGGCACGACCATGCCCGCGATCTTGAGCTCACCCCGGTCGGGGGCGATGCGACCGGACAGGGTCAGCAGGAGCGCGGACGAGCCATGGCCGGACACCGCGAGCACGTCGCCGCGCGACACCGCGACGTCGATGCCCTCGAAGATGGGGGACCCGTCCGCGTGGTCGAGGGCCAGGCCCTCGCCATACGCCTCGTAGTGCGCATCCGGCTGCGGCCAGTCGCGCAGGGCCACCTGATGGACGAGCCCCTCGCCCTCGACATCGACCCGCGGCAGCAGGCGGTCCAGCCAGCCCGGCAGGGACCACGCGCGGTCGCCCAGCAGCGCGAGCACCGCGGGCACCAGCGTCATGCGGACGAGGAACGCGTCCGTGAAGACGCCCACGGCCAGTCCCAGCGCGATCGACTTGATGATGGGGTCGCCGGTGGGCACGAACGCGCCGAAGACCGCGATCATGATGACGGCCGCCGCCGTCACGACCTTCGCGGACGACACGAAGCCCTTGACGACCGCGTCCCGCGCGCTCGCTCCGTGCACGTACGCCTCGCGCATGCCGGAGACCAGGAACACCTCGTAGTCCATCGCGAGGCCGAAGAGGATGCCCATGAGGATGATGGGGAGGAAGCTGATGACGGGTCCGGTCTGGGTGATGCCCAGCGGTCCAGCGAACAGCCCCTCGTGGAACACGAGGACGACGACGCCGAACGAGGTGATGACGGACAGGAGGAAGCCCAGCGTCGCCTTGATCGGCACGACGATCGACCGGAACACGACCATGAGCAGGACGATCGAGAAGCCCACGACGAAGATGCCGAACGGCAGCAGCGCCCCGCCCAGCTGCGTGCTGATGTCGATGGCCAGCGCGGTGGCACCGGTGACGGCGATCTGGGACCCGTACTCGTCGAGGAACGTGGGCTCCAGCGCGCGGATCCGCTCGACGGTCTCCTCCGTCTCGGGCGCGTCCGGTGCGGTCGTGGGGATCACCTGGATGATGCCGGTGTCCGCGTTGCGGTTGGGGGTCGCCATGATGACCTGGTCGACGCCCTCGATCTCCTCGATGTCGTCTCCCATCGCCTCGATGTCGCCCAGGGGGTCGTCCGAGGAGATGATGTCGGCCGTCACGACCAGCGGTCCGTTGAAGCCGGCGCCGAACTCCTCGGCGATGAGGTCGTAGGACACCTTCTGCGCGGAGCCCTCCTCGCCGCTGCCACCGTTGGGCAGCGCCAGCTGGAGCTTCGAGGCCGGGATGAGGAAGAGGCTCAGACCCACGATGACGACGATGATCGTGAGCGCCGGCCACTTGATGGCGGCAGAGACCCAGCCGGCGTAGAACCGCTGGGCCGGGCTGGGACGGGACGCCGAGGCTGTGGCCAGCTCTTCGTCCGCACGGTCCCCGGCCTGCCGGGCCGGGTCGGTGGCCGGGGCCTCGGCGACTGCGGCCTCGGCAGCGGCGGCACGACGGGCGGACCGGCGTGGCTTGGGACGCAGGCGGTCGCCCGCGAAGCCCAGCAGGGCCGGCAGCAGGGTGAGGGACACGGCGACCGCGATCGCGACGGTGACGGCGGCGGCGATGCCCATGACGGCCAGGAACGGGATGCCCGCGACGGACAGGCCCGTGAGCGCGACCATGACGGTGACGCCGGCGAAGACCACGGCGGATCCGGAGGTCGCGGTGGCGCGGGCGGCGGCCTCGTCCGCGGGCAGTCCCTCTTCCAGGAACGCGCGGTGCCGGGACACGATGAAGAGTGCGTAGTCGATGCCCACGGCCAGGCCCAGCATGAGGGCCAGCATGGGCGTCGTCGAGTTGACGGAGAAGAAGGCGGTCGCGAGCACGACCAGCAGGAGGCCGATCGCCACCGACAGCAGGGCGGAGATGAGCGGCATGCCGGCCGCCCACAGCGAGCCCAGGGTGAGGAAGAGGACGACGAAGGCGACGATGACGCCGATCACCTCGACGATCGAGAGGTGGACGGAGGTCGTCTGGAACAGCTCGCCGCCGGGCGATCCCTGCGTGCCATCGGGCAGCTCCGCCACGAGGTCGTCGACCGCGGACTCGAGGTCCGTGAGCGTCGAGTCCGGCAAGTTCGCCACATCGTCGTCGTACTGGAGGGAGATGAGGACCGCGGAGTCCTCCTCGCTGATCGTCCCGGAGACCATGTCGTCGAAAGGCGAGGTCGCGACCTCGACGTGGTCGAGGTCCGCGATGTCGTCGACCGCGTCCTCGATCGCCGAGCGGTAGGGGTCCTCGTCGATCCGGTCGCCGTCCGCGGCGACGACGATGACCTGGGCGCTGGCCCCGGAGACCTCCGGGAACGTGAGCGCGAGCGAGTCGAGGGCCTCCTGCGCCTCGGCGCCGGGGAGGTCGAAGTCGTCCTGGAACGCATCGGCGAAGAGTGCGACGGACCCGGCGATGATCGCCAGCAGGGCGAGCCACACGCCCACAGTGGTCTTGCGGCGGTGGAAGCACGATCGGCCCAGGTCATACAGGAACGACGACACGGGTCTCCCTTCGGAGGACGGGCACACGCGCTCCGGGGAGCGCACAGGAGCTGGGGACGCGGCCTGAACATTTCGATACAGAACTGCATCCGATACAGTGCTGTATTCTGTCTGCCGCCGCACGTCGATGCAAACTCATCGCCGGGACTCCGACACGACTGCGGAGGCCCCGACACCGCCGGGGAGGACCGCGCTTCACCGCACCCGGACGTACCGGACGCACACTGCAGGGGGAGATCTGTGACTATCAGCACACGACGGCAGCGCACACGAGCCGCGCTGCAGGAGGCGGCACTGGCCGTCTTCGCCCGGCGCGGCGTCGCCGGCGCGTCGATCGAGGAGATCTGCGAGGAGGGCGGATTCACCCGCGGCGCGTTCTACTCGAACTACGGGACGAAGGACGATCTGATCCTCGAGATCATCGATCAGGAGTTCGCGCGGGCGGTCGAGGGGGCCTCGGGCCTCATCACGCGGCGCGGCGAGGGCGAGATCTGTGCGGCCCCGGACGCGGAGGGCGACGGCACCGAGGCTGGCACTGCTGGCGGCGCGGACGAGCACATCGCCGTGCTGCGCCGCGCGCTGGACGAGTTCGACCTGCCCCTCACACCAACTCCGGCGACGGTCATCGCACAGCGCGACATCGAGCTCCACTCGCTGCGCCATCCGCAGCTGCGGGCACGCCTCGACGCCGTCAAGGCGCGGCACACCGAGCGGCTCGAGGCGACGGTCGCGGAGCTCCTGTCCAGCTACGGGGCACGCGCGACCGTTCCGATGAGCGTCCTCATCGACGCCTGCCACGCCTGCTACAACCAGGCCGCGGAGCAGGCGGTGGCGGCGGCCCCGGACGCACCGACGGTCACGATCGATCGGTCGATCCTGCTGGCGGTGCTCGTCGCCTTCATCGAGTTCCCGCAGGCGGACTGAGAGACGAGGCGGATGGGGCGGAGCCCGGCCTCAGTCCCGGGTCTGCCCCATCGACGGCACCGGCATATCCAGGTAGTGCATGTGGGCGGCGGTCTCCATGAGCGCCGCGTAGAGCTGGAACCCGTCGAGCCCGTCGAAGCCGCGCGCCCACTGCATGCCGCGGCACATCGAGTAGACGGTGTGGTCGTCCGTCGCCTGGGCACGCGCCCGCAGCTCGTCGAGTCGCTGGCCGTGGTGGGCCGTCAGCTGATCCGCCCGGATCTGCAGGCCCTCGAAGCGGTAGCCGTGCGCCGGGGCGACAGCCACGTCCTGGGGAAGCGCCCGCATGCGCTCGAGGGAGCCCAGGTAGTCCCCCAGGCTGTGTCCGATCGCAGTGACGTCCAGGCCGATGTTGGGCGAGATGCTGGGCAGTACGTGGTCGCCGGAGAAGAACGTGCCGGTCTCCTCGTCCAGCAGGGCGATATGCCCGAACGTGTGTCCAGGCGTCCACAGCACGCGGATGCGACGGCCCGGGATCGGCAGGAGCATCTCGTCCTCGACCTGCAGCATGCCGCTGGGCCAGTCGAAGGCGAACACCGTGCGGCCGGCGGACCGTGCGTTGGCCCGGAAGACTCCCGCCAGCTCCTTCAGCCGGTCAGCGGGCAAGCCCAGATCCATCGCCGCAGCCTGGAGCTGTGCCGCATCGGCGCGATTCGATCGCGTCCGGAACGCCTCGACCGCCTCGATGTCATGCGGGTGCAGTGCCAGCCACGCATCCGGATTCAGTGACAGGAGCGCGGGGACCAGTCCCAGGTGGTCGCGGTGGTAGTGCGTGACGACGATGCCGATGATGTCCGCGGGAGCGAACCCCGCACCCGCCAGTCCGTCCAGCAGCGCCTGGAGTCGCTCCTCACCGTCCCAGCCGGGATCGATGACGGCGACGCCGTCATCCGCGGCGAGCAGGTAGCTGTAGGTGTACCGCAGGGGGTTGTCCGGGATGGGGACGGGGATCGCCCACGTGCCCTCGGCGATCGCCTCCGGCTCCGGCAGGACGCGGTCCTTCCATGCCTGCGCCTGCGCTGCGCTCAGCGGGATCAGGTCCGTCTGCGCGGTCATCCGCCACCTCGTCCTTCTGTGCCGATCACGTGACGACTGCGGCGACCGCCCGAGTGGGGATCAGCCGTCAGCCGAACATTCGTTCAGTGTCCGTCGTCACACTATCGCACCCGTGCGTGCACGCGGCAGGAGGTCCCCCGGTGGCCACCGCAGCAGCACGGCGGCTCAGTACGCCCCGTCCCGTGTCAGCACGACACGCACCGTGCGGAAGATGATGATGAGGTCCTGCACGATCGACCAGTTCTCCACGTAGTAGAGGTCCAGCCGCACGCTCTCCTCCCAGTCCAGATCCGAGCGGCCGCCCACCTGCCACAGACCCGTGATGCCCGGCTTGACGGTGAGCCGACGCGTGACATCGGACCCGTAGCGCTCGACCTCCGACATCAGGGGCGGGCGGGGCCCCACCATCGACATCGCACCCAGGAGGACGTTGACCAATTGGGGCAGCTCGTCGATCG
>DWZY01000146.1 GCA_019117325.1 Candidatus Brevibacterium intestinigallinarum | reverse complement strand
GCACGTGAGCCGCGGCCCCGTCCTCGACGATTCGGCCGTGGTGCAGGACGAGCACGCGGTCCGCGATCGCGCCCAGGGACGAGAGGTCGTGCGAGATGACGAGCAGCCCCGTCCCGGATCGCGCGACGTCGGCCAGTGCCCGGACCACCTCGATCCTGCTCGAGGCATCGAGCGCGCTCACCGGCTCATCGCACACGAGCAGCGCCGGGTCCACCGCGATCGCCCGCGCGATCGCCACGCGCTGCCGCTGACCGCCGGACAGCTGCGCGGGCCGGCGGTTCCACAGGCGCTCCGCGAGCCCCACCCGGCGCAGCGCATCCTCCGCGCGACGCGTCGCCTCGGCGCCGCGGACAACCTCGCGCGTGCCCTCGAGGACGGACCGCAGCGCGGTGAAGCGTCCGTCCAGGCTGCTGAGCGGATCCTGGAACACCTGCTGCGCGTGCCCGGCGCGACGGAACCGGCGCCACTGCGGCGGCCCGAACCGGTCGACCCTCTGTCCCGCGACCTCGACCGACCCGGCCGCCGCGGGCACGAGGCCCAGCACCGTCCGCGCCAGCGACGTCTTCCCCGAGCCCGACTCACCGATGAGACCCACGACCTCACCCGGACCCACGTGCAGGTACACGTCGTGCAGCACCGTCCGCGCGCCGTAGCGCACGCTCAGCCCCTGCACGCGCAGCGAGTCGGCCGCCGGAGCGCTGCTGTCTCGGTCCTCCGTGCTGACGGCGCTCTCCGCGCCCGTCCGTTCGATCAGTGTCTGTGTCATGGCTGCCTCACTCCTGTCTGTGCCTCTGCTTCTTCTGCCGCCTCCGCCGCCGCGCGGCGCACGGCCTCGATCCCGAAGACCGTGTGGTCCGCGACGAGCTCCCGCGTGTACGGGTGCTGGGGCGCGCGCAGCACCTGATCGGTGGGCCCGGCCTCAACGATGACGCCGTCGCGGAAGACGTAGAGGTACTCGCACGAGTGCGCCAGCACCGCCAGGTCGTGGGAGATCATGAGGACGGACAGCGCGTGCTCGGCGCGCAGGCGGCGGATGAGGCCCAGGACCTCGGCCTGCACCGTCACGTCCAGCGCGGTCGTCGCCTCGTCCGCGACGAGCAGATCCGGCTCGCCGCTCACCGCGATCGCCAGGAGGATCCGCTGGATCATCCCGCCGGACAGCTCGTGGACGTACTGGGCGGAGATCCGGTCGGGATCGTCCAGTCCCACGTGCGTCAGCAGCTCCCGTCGCCGCTCCGCTGCCTCCGCCCGAGTCATCCCCTGCGCATGCCGCAGCACCTCATCGATCTGCGAGCCCAGCGTCAGATGCGGGGCGAACCACGTCGCCGGATCCTGGAACACGCTGCCGATCCGCTCACCCGCGAAGTCGATCGACCCCCCGGTCACCTCCACGCCGTCCGGCAGCGCGCCCAGCAGCGCCTTGACCGTCAGCGTCTTGCCGGACCCGGACTCGCCCAGGATCCCCACGCTGGCCCCGCGCGGCACCCGCAGGTCCACCCCGCGCACCAGCGGCCGGCCGGACTCCGCGGTGATCCGCAACCCGTCGATCGTGAGGAGATCATCCGATGCCGTGCCCCAGGCCCCGGACGAAACCGCCCCCGAGGCCGCAGCCGGTTCCGAACCCGAGGTGACCTCCTGCTCCGGGCCAGGTTCGGCATCGGCCGGGCCGTGCGCGGCGGCCGTCCGGACAGACTCCGCAGCGTCGTCACCGGATGCTGCGGTGTCGCGGGGCTGCGCGTGCTCGATCTCCGTATCCGCGCTCTCCCCGTCCTCGTCGATGCGGGTCTGGGGAAGGTCGCGGATGCGGTCTGCGAGGATGCCCAGCGCCGCGACGGTCACCATGATTGCCAGCGCCGGTGCCACCGGGTTGAAGGGGCGCAGCGCGAGGTAGGACAGGTCGGCGGAGAGCATCCCGCCCCACGTGGGAGCCGGCGGCTGGACGCCCACGCCCAGGAACGTGAGGCTCGCGACGACCAGCAGGCTGGCCGCCAGCGCACTCGCCGACGTCACGAGCAGCACCGGCACGATCCGCGGCAGCACGTGCGTGAGGACGATCCGGACGACGGGCACACCGAAGAGGCGCGCGGCCTCCACGTACTGCGACTGCGCCGTCCGCAGCACCGCGGCACGGACGACGCGGACGAACGTGGGTGCGGCCAGCACTCCCACCGCGACCATCGCCGCGTGGATGCTGTTGCCCAGCAGCGCGCCGATCGCCACGGCGAACGTGATGAAGGGCAGCGCCATGAACGAATCGACGACCCGCTCGACGACCCACCGGATCGGCCGCGGGCCGAACACGGCGGTGAGAGCCGCGGTGGTGCCCAGGAGCAGGGCGACGAGCACGGCCTCGGCGGCGGCCAGCACGGACAGGCGCGTGCCGGACAGCAGGCGGGACAGGATGTCGCGGCCCAGATAGTCCGTGCCCAGCCAGTGCGCGGCGGACGGTCCGGCGAGGACATCCGCCGTGTTCTGCGCGAGCGGGTCGTGCGGGGCGATCAGCTCGCCGAACGCCACGACGAGTGCGACGATGACGAGGACCGCGAGCGCGACGGCGGCGCTGGGACGGGTCAGGAGCGTGCGGAGCGCGGTCATGGGGTCTCCCTGGTCGAGAGCGAGCGGGATCCGGTGCGGTCCTGCGGGTGCAGGGCCGCCAGCAGCAGGTCGAGGACGACGGTGCTGGCGAGCACGACGACGACCGTCACCATGACGGCGGCCAGGACGACCGGCATGTCGCCCTGCGTCGCGCCCTCGTAGGCGAGGAGGCCGAGGCCGGGGAGGGAGAAGATCTGCTCCGCGATGATCGCGCCGCCCACCAGCCGCGGCACCTGGATGCCGATGACGGACAGGGCCGGACCGGCCGCGTGCGGCAGGGCGTAGCGGGCGAGGATCCGCCGCTCCGACAGCCCGCGCAGCCGGGCGCCCAGCACGAAGTTCTCCTCGAAGCTGGCGACCAGCGCGGTCCGCAGCTGCCGGGCGATGTCTGCCGCGGCCTCGAGCGACAGCGCGATCGCCGGCAGGATGATGCAGGCGAGCCAGCCGGCCGGATCCTGCGCGAAGGGCACGTAGCCGCCGGTGGGCAGGATCGGCACCGCGACGCCGAAGAGCAGGATGAGCAGGATCGAGACGACGAACGGCGGCAGGGTCGCGAGCGTCGAGGCGAGCACCGTCACCGTCGCATCGATCCACCCGCCGCGCCGGGTCGCCGCGAGGATGCCCGCGCCCCCACCCACGACGACCGCGATGACCAGCGCGAGGCCGGCGATCGACAGGCTCACGGGGATCCGGTCGGCCAGAGTCTCCGTCAGCGGGATGCCGGTGAACCAGCTGGTGCCCAGGTCACCCTGCAGCGCGTTCCACACCCACGAGCCGAACTGGACGAGGAGGGGGCGGTCGCGGCCCAGCTCGTGGTTGAGCTCGGCGAGCGCCTCCGGGGTCGCGGCCTCGCCCAGGAGCAGGTCCGCCGGCTCCTGCTTCGCGAACGCGCCCAGGGCGAACGTGACCGCGGCGGTCAGCAGCAGGACCGGCACCGCGCGGACGATGGCGGTGACGGCGAGGCGACCCAGGCCTCGGGCGCGGGCGGCGGCGCGGGACACGATTGCGGGACCGGAGACGGCTTCGGCCGAGGCCGGGGTGCCGTGACCGGTCGCGGCACCGGTGCGGGGGCCGGGTGCGGTGGTGGGCTCGGTGCTCATGCCGTGACCCCCACGCCCTCGAAGCGCTGAGTGTGGCGGCAGTGCTTGAAACCGGTGACCCGGTCGTTCAGCGCGTGCGCGCGGTTCCAGTTGAGCAGCCACACGTGCGGGGTGGCGCCCACGACCGCCAGCCGCGTCGCCTCCTGCAGCGCGGGCAGGTAGTCGGGGGAATCGAGCGGGGTGCGGCGGACTGTCTGGAGTGCGGCCGGGAACTCGTCGGGGTGCTGCTCGGAGATGTTCATCCACCCGCCTTCGTCGTAGAGGACCTCGAGTGCCTGGACGGGCGACTCGCGCCCGGAGAACGAATAGGCGTAGAGGGTGTACGAGTGCGCGGCCTTCTGCCCGGACCCGGGCGGTGCCAGCTCGATCGTGAGGTCGAAGCCCACCTGCGCGACCTGGGCCTGGACGACCTCGGACCACTTGACGGTCGCCTCGTTCCCGGCGTCGCCGTAGATGTGGAGGGTGACGGGGATGCGGTCGTGGCCGGCCTCGTCCAGGAGTGCGCGGGCGCGCTCCGGGTCGTGGTCCCAGTGCCGGTCCAGGCCGGGGTCGTAGCCCTGCAGGTCGCGGGTGAAGGGCTGCCAGTCGGCCTCGCCGTGGCCGAAGAAGACGCTGTCGACGATCGCGTCGCGGTCGATCGCGCGGTTGAAGGCCTCGACGACGCGGGGGTCGTCGAAGGGCGCGTGCCGATTGTTCATCTCGATCGTGTGGACGTTGAAGCACGTGCCCGCTTCGATGCGGAAGCCCGCCCGCTCCAGCGGCAGGATCTGCGAGTCGTCGATGTGGGCGAGGTCG
>DWZY01000145.1 GCA_019117325.1 Candidatus Brevibacterium intestinigallinarum | reverse complement strand
GCGGCCGCCTGGGCCGCTTCGACTACCAGCGCCCCCGCTACCCGCACAACGACTACCCGGACGACATGCACCCCGCGCTGGTGCCGGGCATCTCGATCGACGAACAGCGCCGCCGCTACTCCCTGGGCAAGACGGTCTTCGCGATCGCGGGCCTCCTGACGGTCGCGTTCGTCATCTGGGGCGTGACGGCCACGGACAACCTGAGCGTCGTCGCGTCCGCCGCGTACGACTGGTCGACGCGCAACCTGGGCTGGCTCTTCAACCTGGTCGCGATCGTCGTCCTCGTCGCGCTGCTGGCCATCGCGATCTCTCCCTACGGCAAGATCGTGCTGGGCAAGGACGGCGAGAAGCCGGAGTTCTCCACCTTCTCCTGGGTCGCGATGCTGTTCGCCGCCGGGATCGGGATCGGCGTCCTCTTCTTCGGCCCGTCCGAGCCGCTCACCTACTACATCACCCCTCCGCCGCTCACCAACGATCCGGAGACGACGGAGGCGCTGCACCACGCGATGGCGCAGACCTACCTGCACTGGGGCTTCCACGCGTGGGCCATGTACGCGCTGGTGGGCGGCGCCGTCGCCTACGCCGCGTACCGCCGCGGCCGAGCCTTCCTCATGTCCTCGATCTTCCGCACCCTCTTCGGCGAGCGCCACACGGATGGGTTCGCCGGCAAGCTGGTCGACATCTTCGCGATCATCGCCACGCTGTTCGGCACCGCCGCAGCCCTGGGCATCGCCGCCATGCAGATCGCCACGGGTGTGACGATCGTGTCCGGCGCAGGCCCGCTGACCAACAACGTCACGGTGCTCATCATCCTGGTCCTGACGGTCGGCTTCGTCATCTCCGCCGTGTCCGGGGTCTCCCGCGGCATCCGCTACCTGTCCAGCATCAACATCATCCTGACGGTCAGCATCGTGGGCCTCGTCATCTTCGCCGGCCCCACGCTCTTCCTGTTCAACCTGCTGCCGTCCGCGATGATGGAGTACCTGGGCTCCATGTTCGACATGCTGGGCCGGTCCCTGTCCTGGGGCGAGGAAACGGTCGCCTTCCAGTCCGCATGGACGGTCTACTACTGGGCGTGGTGGATCTCCTGGTCGCCGTTCGTGGGCGTCTTCATCGCCCGCATCTCCCGCGGCCGCACGATCCGCCAGTTCCTGCTGGGCACGATCTTCATCCCGTCGACCCTGCTGTTCGTGGCCTACGGCATCATGGGCGGCACGTCGATCTGGATGTACTCGCAGGGCGCGGACGGCTTCAGCGATGCGCTGGCCCCGCCCGAGGTCTTCTTCGCCATGCTCGACAACCTCCCCGGCCTGGGCTGGCTGCCGGTCGTGAGCATCCTCGTCCTGGCGATCTTCTTCATCACCTCCGCAGATTCAGCATCCGTCGTCATGGGCATGCTCACCAGCCGCGGCGATCAGGAGCCGCGCCGCTGGATCGTCGTGTTCTGGGGCCTTATCATGTCCGGCATCGCCGTCGTCATGCTGCTGCTGGGCGATGCGACCGCACTCGAGGGTCTGCAGCAGCTGGTCATCGTCACCGCGGTGCCATTCGCGTTCGTGATGCTGCTGACGGTCGTCGCGTGGTTCCGCGACCTCAAGACGGACCCGTACACGCTGCGCCACCAGTACGCGCAGGCGGTCATGAGCAACGCCGTTGTCGACGGCGTGGACCGCTACGGGGACGACTTCGCCCTGCAGGTCGTGGAGACCCAGCCGGGCGAGGGCGCCGGTGCCGCCGTCGACTCGGAGAGCGCGGACTACACCGACTGGTACCAGCGCACGGACGAGGACGGCAATCCGGTGGGCTACGACTACGAGACCGGCGAGTGGGCCGACGGGTGGACTCCGGAGGAGGAGACCACCACCGCCGCCGAGGCCGAGGAGACCGCCGCTGACCCGGCACCGCCCGCTGAGGATCCGGGCCGGTGAGCGTGCGAGGCGCCGCGTGCGGTCCTCAGCTACTCACTGCCGCCTGACCTCAGCCGGGGGTGACGGCCAGGCGGAATCCCGTGTGCCCCAGCGAGGTGTCCGGGGTGACCGCTGTCCGCGCAGAGGTGCGGTAGCGCCGGCAGTACGAGGCGTGGCACATGTACGAGCCGCCGCGCACCACGGGCCGGGGATCGTCGTCGCGGAACGGACTGGCCGTCCACTCCCACACGTTCCCGGTCATGTTGTGCAGGCCGTAGCCGTTGGGCGGGAACGAGTCCGCGGCGACCGTGCCGACCGGTCCCGTGGGCCCATCCGGGAAGGTGCCGGGGAACGTGTTCATCCGGGCCTCACCGTCGGGGGTGCGCTCGGCACCCCAGGGGTAGGGCTGCTGGTCGAGGCCGCCTCGAGCGGCGTACTCCCATTCGGTTTCCGTGGGCATGCGGGCTCCCACCCACTGCGCATAGGCCTGGGCATCGCGCTGGGAGACGTGGGTGACCGGGTGGTCAGCCCTGTCCTCCACGCTGGAGCCGGGACCCTCCGGACGGAACCAGGCGGCACCGGCCACCTCCCGCCACCAGGGGGTGGCGACGACGGCTGGGGAGGCGGCCCGGGCCTCGGCGGACATGAGCCCCGCGAAGACCAGGGAGCTGCCGTGGACCTCCGCATCTGTGCGGTGGCCGGTCTCCGCGACGAACGCCGCGAACTGGGCGACGGTCACCGTCGTCACCGCGATCGCGAACGGCTCGACGGTCACGGTGCGGACCGGGCCCTCGCCGTCCTCGGGATAGGCGAGCGCGTCGTCTGCACCCATGCGGAAGGTGCCACCGGGCAGGCCGGCGAAGCGCAGGCCCTCCCCCGCGCGGGCACTCAGGCGCCCCAGGAGGGCGGGGGCGGGCGCATCCGGTGGGTGGACCGCGGGAGCCTCGGGGTCGGTGGACCGGGACC
>DWZY01000144.1 GCA_019117325.1 Candidatus Brevibacterium intestinigallinarum | reverse complement strand
CGGTCCAGCGAGAGGTACCCCAGTCCCAGATCGATGATCGGACGGATACGGTCAAGGAGCCCGGCTCCCAGACGGGAGGTCGCCGCCAGCTTCTCGACGGACCGGTCGTCCGCCTCTGCGACAGCCGTCTCGAGCAGCGACGTCAGGTCATCCAGGGGGAGCTGGGAGAACTGTGCGATGTCCAGCCCCTCGAACGTCACGGACAGCGCTTCCGGCTTGAGTCGCTTGCCGTGGCACGCGGGGCAGGGTGCCGCGGTGAGGAACTCCGCGACCCTCCTCTTCATCGACGCGCTCTTCGTGTTCGCGAACGTGTCGAGCACGTAGCGACGGGCGCCCGTGTAGGTGCCGGAGTAGGTCGGTTCGACTCCTGCCGCGATCGCGGCGCGCGCTTCGTCGAGGGTGAGCCGGGAGTGCACCGGAACGAACGGGGTCTCGTCCGTGTACAGGATCCAGTCCCTCTGCTCCCGGGGCAGATCCTGCCACGGCACGTCGACGTCGTAGCCCAGGGCGACCAGCACGTCTCGCAGCTGGTGACCGTGCCAGGCCGTCGGATGGGCGGCGATCGCGCGCTCGCGGATCGTGAGCGTGGGGTCGGGGACCATCCTCTCCTCGGGCACATCGTAGACGCGCCCGATCCCGTGGCATTCCGGGCAGGCGCCCTCGACCGTGTTCGTCGAGAAGTCCTCGGCGTAGAGCATCGGCTGCCCGTCCGGGTACTCCCCCGCCCGGGAGTACAGCATGCGCACCAGGCTGGAGAGCGTCGTGATGCTGCCGACCGTCGACCGGGCGCTGCGACCGCCGCGCTGCTGCTGCAGGGCCACCGCCGGCGGCATGCCGGTGATCGAATCGACGTCGGGGACGCCCGCCTGATCGATGAGGCGCCGCGCATACGGCGCGACGGATTCCAGGTAGCGCCGCTGGGACTCCGCGTACAGGGTGCCGAACGCCAGCGAGGACTTCCCCGAGCCCGAGACGCCGGTGAAGACCACCAGGGCATCGCGCGGGACCGTCAGGTCGATGTCCTTGAGGTTGTGCTCGCGGGCACCGCGCACGCGCACGTCGGGCTGAACGGACCCCGCGCGGTCACCCGCCGGGGAGGAGGCCTGCGTCATGGACCAACGCTATCAGCGCAGGTCCCGCCGGGACGCCTACCATCGGAAGGGTCGGCTGGGGTCGGCTCAGGCCGCCGACCAGCCCCCGTCGATCGAGTGGGCCGCACCGTTGATGGCCCGGCCGGCCTCGGAGGCCAGCAGCACGGCGATCGAGGCGACGTCCTCGGGGACGGGCAGGCTGGGCACGGCGGAGTGCTCGAGGAAGACCTCGCGCAGCACCTCGTCCTCGCTGATGCCGCGGTTGTGGGCAAGCTCCGTCACCTGCGCCTCCACCAGCGGGGTCATGACGTAGCCGGGGTTGATCGCGTTGCACGTGACGCCCTTGGCGCCGCCCTCCAGCGCAGTCGTCTTCGTGAGCCCCATGAGGCCGTGCTTCGCCGCGACGTACGCGGACTTGTTCACGGACGCGCGCAGGCCGTGGACGGAGGACAGGTTGATGATCCGGCCCCAGCCGCGCTCATACATGGCCGGCAGCGCGGCCTTCGTGAGCACGAACGGCGACTCGAGCATGAGGGTCTGGATGAACCGCCACTCCTCCAGCGGGAACTCCTCGACCGGGTGGATCCGCTGGATCCCCGCGTTGTTCACGAGGATGTCGACGTCCAGTGGCTGCGCAGCGAAGCGCTCCTCGAGCGCCGTCGTGTCCGACAGGTCGACCTCCCACGCCTCCGCGGACCCGACTGCGGCAGCGGGGTCGGGCCCGGCACCCGCGGCACCGGAGCCGGCAGCGGCAGTCTGGGCGGCCTCGGCGATCTCCTGGGCGACGGCACGGGCGCCGTCGCCGTCCCGGTCGGCGATGACGACGTGGGCGCCCTCGTGGGCGAAGGCGAGCGCGATGGCGCGGCCCAGTCCGGAGGCTCCCCCAGTCACGAGCGCGCGGCGGTTCTCAAGCAGTGCAGTCATGGGCGTCACATTACTCGTCCGCCGCGCGCTCGCGCGGCAACAACTCAGTCGTCCCGCAACACCTCAGTCGTCCAGCAGGGCGGCGGCGTACATGGGGCGGGCGGCGTCCTCGGCGGGCGGATGGAAGAGGCCGGCGGTCGCGTCCCGCAGGAGGCGGGAGATCTCGTGGTCGTTGCTGAAGCCGCGGCCACCGGAGGACAGGAGTGCGGCCTCGGCGCAGGCACGGGCGGCCCGGGCCGCGTGGATCCGGGCGCTCACCAGCCGCAGCGGCCAGCCGGCACCGTGGTCGACGAGCTCGTCGAAGTCGCGCGCGGTCGCATCGAGCTGGCCCAGCACCGGCATGAGGTCGAGGTGGGCGTCGGCCAGCCGCACGCGGGACTCCGGGACCTCCGCCATCGAGACGCCCTTCTTCGCGGACCGGCGCTGCTTCAGCGCCTCCGCCCCGGCGACGAGGGCACGCTGGGCGACCCCCGTGTAGACGGAGGCGACGAGCAGTTGGAAGTTGCTCGTGATCGCGAAGGTGAGCAGGTCCGGGACGGGGCCGGGCTCGATCCGGCGGGCCACGCGGGCAGGATCCATCCGCACATCGGTCAGGACCGTCGCCCGGCTGTGGGAGGCGCGCATGCCCAGGACGTCCCAGTCGTCGGAGGGCTCGATCCCGTCCGCGGACCGCTCGACGAACCCGTAGACCAGGCGGGGGTCCTCCGGGTCCGACTCGTCGAGCCCGTGCACGATGAGCCGGGACCACACGGGCGTGAGCGACGTGAAGATCTTGACGCCGGTCAGCCGGTAGCCACCGTCCTCCTGCGGCACCGCCTTCGTCGTCGAGCCCTGGAGCACCCAGTCGTTGCCGGGCTCGCTGATGCCGAAGGCGAAGATCTCGCCGGCGGCGGCCTCCTCGAGCACCCAGTCGAGCGAGTGGTCGCCGCGGGCCCGCATCGCGTGGACGACGCCCGTGCACATGAGGTGCATGTTGATCGCGAGCGCGGTCCCCGGCGCGGCGCCGGCCAGGCGCTGCTGGAGGCGGGCCACCTCCGTGAGGCTGAGGCCGGCCCCGCCCATCTCGACGGGGACGAAGAGCGTGAGGTAGCCGCGCTCGTGCAGGTCGGCGATGTCGTCGTGGGCGAACGTGTTCTCCGCGTCGTGCTGGGCGGCGCGCTCGCGCAGCGTCTCCAGCAGGTCATCGGGCAGGAACCGCTGGGCGAGCTCCGCGTGCCGGGCCTCGCGGTCGACGGGCTGGTGGGTCTGGTCGGATGGCTGCGTCTGATCCGTCATCGTGCCTCCTGGTGTCTGAGTGTGCGAGTGAGTGAGTGGGTTCGTACGGGCTGGTCCGCCGGTGCGGGCCGCCGCGCGTCAGTCCGCGCGGGTGAAGAGCAGGGCGGCGTTGTGCCCGCCGAAGCCGAAGGACGTCGACAGCACGGTGCCCACTGGCTGTTGACGTGCGGATGCGCGCACGAGGTCGAGGCCCTCGAACTCCGGATCGTCCAGGTTGAGGGTGGGCGGCAGCGTCTGGTCGGTGAGCGTCCGCACGGACAGGACCGCCTCGACGACGCCGGCGGCTCCCAGCAGGTGCCCGGTCGACGACTTCGTCGCCGTCACCGGCACACCCCCCGCCCGAGGCCCCAATACCTCCGTGAGGGCCGCCGCCTCCGCGGCGTCCCCGGCCGGGGTCCCGGTGCCGTGCGCGTTCACGTGGTCGACGGCCTCGGCGGCCTGCGCCGGGTCCTGCGCGTCGATGCCGGCGTCCGCGAGGCACGCGCGCATCGCCTGGGCGGCCCCGCGACCGGCCGGGTGCGGGGCGGTGGGGTGGTGGGCGTCGCTCGAGGCGCCGAATCCCGCGAGCACCGCGAATGGCCTCGCGCCGCGATCCCGGGCGACGTCCTCGGCCTCGAGGAGGACGGCAGCGGCCCCGGCGGCCATGACGAAGCCGGACCGTGCCCGGTCGAACGGGCGGCTGGCCGCGGTGGGATCGTCCTCGAAGCCTGCGGCGAGCGCCCGCATGTTCGCGTTCGAGGACAGGTTGATGGGGCCCAGGCAGTCCTCCATCCCCACGACGAGGACGGCGTCCGCGTAGCCGTGGCGGATGAGGCGCATGCCCTCGCCCAGGGCGATCCCGCCCGAGGCGCACGTCGCACTCACCGCGGGTGCCGTGCCGCGGATGCCGTACCGCTGGCTCAGGAGTGCGCCGGCACCGTCGGGGGCGCCGTGGATCGCGAGGGTGAGCGGCACGGAGCGGGGGCCGCCCTCGTCGTACGCCCGGGTCGCCGCCTGCATCGCGTCGATGGGACCGGACCCCGAGGCCGAGAGGACGGACACGCGCACGGGGTCCCACGGGAGGTCGTCGGGGCCGGTCGCCCCCACCTGTGCCAGGGCCTGGTCGGCGGCTGCGATGGCCCACTGCTGGACGGGGCTGAGCCGGCGGGCGAGCGCCCGCGGCAGGTGGTCGGTCGGGTCGAAGTCCCGCACCTGGCCGCCGATCCGCACGGGCAGGTCCGCGAACTCGTCGCCCTCGAGGACGCGGATCGCGCTGCGGCCGTCGCGGACGGCCTGCCAGAGGGCATCGGCCGAGTTCCCACTGGGCGTGATCGCGCCCAGCCCAGTCACGACCACGCGGCGGTGGTCCTGTTGCGTGCTCACAGTCGCTCCGCCTTTCCTGCCGCGACGAGCTCTGCGGTGGCCTCGCGGCGGATCTTCCCGCCCACCGTCCGCGGCAGCGCGTTCATCCGGTACCAGCGCCGGGGCACGAACTGGGGTGCCAGGCGCGCGGACGCATGGGCCCGCAGTGCGTCCTTCGAAATCGTCTCCTTCGTAGGTGCGTCCTCCACGACAAGCGCGACGATGCTGCCCAGGGAG
>DWZY01000010.1 GCA_019117325.1 Candidatus Brevibacterium intestinigallinarum | reverse complement strand
TTTCCCGAGGCCGTCCCCGTCGCGATGATGACGTTCCGTCCCGCGTGGGCGTGGTCCGCGGCCTCGACCTGATGCGCGTAGGGCACCTCGATTCCCGCGGACACGAACGCATCGCGGACCGGCGGGTGCAGCCACGCCGGCCAGTCGACGGTGTGCCCGGGGCGAGCGGGCAGGTCCTCGACATGCGTCACCCGGTCGGCGCGTTCGCCGAACCGGGTGACGATGTCGAAGAGCTCTGAGGGCATGCCCCCATCGTAGAGAGCCGCGGGAGCATGCTTGTCAGAGCCGTGGGGCTCTCGAAGCGAGGGGCCTCAGAAGAGGGTCTCGCCCACGAAGCCTCCTTCCTCGCAGCCGGGCGGGATCGCGAACACGGCAGAACCGATGGGTGTCGTCCACTGGTTGAGGAGGTCGAGCTCCGCCAGCCGGCGCTGCACCGGCACGAACCCCTCGTCGACATCCGCCTGGTAGGCCAGGAACAGCAGCCCGGAGTCGGAGATCTCCCCGTCCGATTCCGTGCCGGCACCGTTCTGCGTCAGGTCATCGTCGTAGTTGTAGCTCTGCCGGAGCATCGTGGGCCGCTCGTCATCGCCGCGAGCGCGGGCGATGTGGGAGAAGTCCGGGATGACGGTGAACCCGTGGGGTCCCATCGCCTCGAAGTCCGGCTCGTCGAACTCGGACTCCCCGGTCAGGGGCGCCCCGTCGGACTGCCTGCGCCCGATCGCCTGATCGCGGCCGGGCCCGTCCAGCCGGTCCCATCCCTCCAGGTCCATCTGGATGCGGCGGATGACGAGCGAGGTCCCGCCTGTCAGCCAGCCATCCGTGACCCACACCTTCGACGCGAAGTCGTCGTCCTGCGGGCGCAGGTTGACCGTCCCGTCGACGTTGCCGAACAGGTTCCGCATCGTCGTGCCGGGCTTCTCCGACCCGCGGGAGCGGCGGAAGCCCGTCTGCCGCCACGCGAGGGACGCTGTCGAGCGCGCCGTCTTCAGCAGCATCCGCGTCGCGTGGGCGACCGTCACCGCGTCATCGGCGGCGATCTGCAACAGCAGGTCGCCGCCGCTCCAGCGGTCCTCGAGTGCGTCGATGCTGAAGGCAGGCAGCGGTCGCAGCCAGGTGGGAACGGCATCCCTGCCCGCCACTCGGCGGACCAGTTCCGCACCGAACCCCAGCGTGACCGTCAGTCGCGCGGGGGTCTGCGCCAGTTCCGGCTCGGTGTCCGCCAGTGCGCCCCGCCCCTGGGTGAGGCGGGCCGCGTCGTCGGTGAGGACGGTCAGCAGGCGACGGATTGCCTCACGGTCCGCTCCCTCGCGCAGGTGCAGCGCGACGAGCGTCATGTGTGCGGGCGGTTCGGCAGTCACGCCCGCCTGATGTGCGCCGTGGAAGGGGACGGTGTCTGAGCCGATCGCCAGACGTGCCCGGTCTGCGGCCTCGGTGGCAGCTTCGGGATCCTCCCTGAGGCCTGCGGTGCAGGCCGTGAGTGCGGCGGCGCCCACACCCGCGGCGGCCCCGCCCAGCAACATCCTTCGCCGGGACAGCTGGGTCATGAGTCACCGCCGTGGTCGGCGTGCTCGTCATCGTCGCCGTGGTCGTGGTCCTTGTGGTCGTCGTGCTCGCTGTCCTCGTCGTGACCATCGTGCTCTCCGTGGTCGTGATCGTCGTGCGAGTACTCCTCGTTCGCACCCGCGAAGTCGCGGACGGCGGCGTCATACTCGATGCGCGAGCCGTCGGAGAGCACGAGGGTGATGTCGACCGTGTCTCCCGCGGCCAGCGGGCCATCGAAGTCCATGAACATGATGTGGTTGCCGCCGGGAGCCAGTTCGAGCGTCTCGCCCGCGGCGATCGGGAAGCCGCCCTCGACCTCGTTCATCGACATCGTGCCGGAGCCGTCGTCCGCGGTCTCGTGGAGCTCGATCGCATCGGAGATGGAGGATTCGACGGCGGTGAGGGTGACGTCCTCCTCACCCTCGTTCGTGAGGAGACCGAACGAGGAGGTCATGCCGTCCTCGGCGGCCTTGACCCAGGGGTCCTCGACGGTGATGGCAGCGGTGGTCTCTGCGGCCTCGGCGGCAGTGGAGGCGTCGGTCGAGGATCCTGCGCCGGTGTCTGAGCCGGTCCCGCAGGCGGTGGCCGTGAGCATCACGGCGGCGGCGAGTGCGGGCAGGACGAAGCGGGTGCGTGTGCGCATGGGAGCGCCTTTCTGAGAATGCGGGCGCCCGGCGGCAGGCGCGTGCCTGCCGGGTGAGGGCTGCCCGGTCATGAGGTGGTCGGTGCGTCGCCGCGGATCGCAGACCGGCCCGCTCGACCGGGAGGTCGTGGGCTCAGGCGGCGGCGAGGATGCGCGCGGGAGGACCTCGGTCCACGCGCGCCGACCGGACGACTCCCAGCGGTGCGGGGGAGTCGACAGCGCAGCCGGGGCCCAGGAGGCCGCGCCGGCTGGCGATGACGACGGGGGCGGGCACCCGCAGGAGGGGGCCCAGCAGCGATCCGACGAGGCGCAGCAGGCGGATCAGCGAGTGGAGGATGAGCTCGGAGCGGTGCAGCATCGCGATCGTCACGACCGCGGCGATGACGTGGGCGGCCAGCATGAGCGGGCTGTCGTGTCCCGCGGCGTGTGCGGCGTGGCTGTCCAGCATCCCGCCAGCCGCGGTCCCGCCCATCGAGTTCGCGAAGTCTGCGGGC
>DWZY01000143.1 GCA_019117325.1 Candidatus Brevibacterium intestinigallinarum | reverse complement strand
TCCCGGCAGGAGGAGGCGCAGCGCCTGGGCCGGATCCTGCGCCCCAAGGCGCACGCGGAGGCGGCGACCTTCTACACGGTCGTGACGGCGGACACCGTCGACGAGCGCTTCGCCGGACATCGCCGGCGCTTCCTCACCGAGCAGGGCTACGCGTACACGATCGAGACGCGGTAGGCGCGGGTGCCGAACCCGCTCTTGACCCTCCCCTGAGGAGAGGCCCCACGCTGGTCCCATGATGAACATCGGAGAGTTCGCCGCCCTCACCGGGCTGAGCGTCAAGGCCCTGAGGCACTACGACGAACGCGGGATCCTGATTCCCGCCGCGGTCGACCCCGTCAACGGTTACCGGAAGTACGGAGAGGACCAGGTCCGCGCCGGCGTGACCCTCAAGACGCTGCGTGATGCGGGTGTCCCCGTCCCGGAGGCGGCGACAGCGGCGGGCGCGACCCCCAGCGACCCCGCCGCCGGTGCCGTTCCCATCGGGGCACTGGAAGCCCATCGCGCGAACGTGCTGGCCGCGCGGCTCGAGGAGGACCGGGCACACGCGCGAGCTGTGGCGATCGTGCAGTCGCTCACTCGTCCCGTCCAGACCGTCGAATGTGTCAGACCCGCTCAGCCGTTCGTCGCGACCGCCTTGCAGGTCCCGATCGATCCCGCGACAGCTGAGCCCGGATCGTACGAGGACACGAACGACGACGCCGAGCAGGCCACCCTCGACCTCATGCGGGCGCTCGCGGAGGACGGGATCGTGCCCTCCGGCCCCCTGTGGATCACGATGCGGGCGACCGATCGGGAGACGGTCGACCTCCTCTGCTGTCTGCCGGTCCCCCACACCCTGCCTCCGAACTGGGGAGGGGACGGCGTCGAGGCCGGTGAGCTTCCAGCGCGAGTGGAGCTGTGCGCGGTATGGCCGGGCGACAGCGCAGAACTGCCGGAGGGCGTCATCCACCCGGCCGTGGTCACGCTGCTCGACGCCTACGCCCACCACGCCGGGACCACCGACATCCGCGATGTTCCGGACATCCGGCAGACGGCGACCGGAACCTCGGCCGAGGACTGGACGGTCGAGCTCGCCGTCACTCTGCGGTGAGACTCGGAAGCGTACGGTGGAACCACCCCGCGGGGCAGGGCCCCTGCCCCGCACCCACCACAACCGCACCCGTCCCGCACGGAATCGGAGGCATCGCGTGTCCAGCGCCCGCCCGCTCGAGGGCATCACCGTCATCAGCTGCGAGCAGGCCGTCGCGGCCCCGTTCGCCGCCCGCCAGCTCGCCGACCTGGGGGCCCGGGTCATCAAGATCGAACGACCCGGGGTTGGCGACTTCGCCCGCGGCTACGACACGACCGTCCAGGGGATGTCGAGCCACTTCGTGTGGATCAACCGGTCGAAGGAGAGCCTCACGCTCGACCTCAAGTCGCCGGAGGCGGCCGGCATCATGGACGAGCTCATCGACTCCGCGGACGTCTTCCTCCAGAACCTCGCGCCCGGTGCAGCTGAGCGCCTGGGCTTGGGTGCGGACCGGCTGCGTGAGCGCAATCCGCGCCTCATCCACGCGTCGGTCTCCGGCTACGGCGCGGACGGCCCGTACACCCCGATGAAGGCCTACGACGCCCTCGTCCAGGCGGAGGCAGGGCTCTTCTCCGTGACCGGCACGGAGGAGCACCCCGCGAAGACCGGGATCTCCACCGCGGACATCGCCGCCGGCATGTACGCGTTCTCCTCCATCCTCACCGCGCTCTACGACCGCGAGCGCACCGGCGAGGGCGCGACCCTGCAGATCAGCCTCTTCGACTCGCTCGTCGAGTGGATGGGCTTCCCCCTCTACTTCACCCGCTACGGCGGCACCCGTCCGGTCCGTGCCGGCACCTCGCACTCCGCGATCGCCCCCTACGGGACCTTCACGTGCGGCGACGGCACGGAGATCGTGCTCGCGATCCAGAACGAACGCGAATGGGAGCGCTTCTGCGCGGTGGCACTCCGTGATCCGGCGATCGCCGTCGACCCCCGCTTCGACAGCGCCCCGCAGCGCTTCGCCCACCGCGAGGAGCTGGAGACCGTCATCACGACCAAGCTGTCCGACCTCACCGGCGAGGAATGCCAGGCCCTGCTCCTCGAGGCCCAGGTCGCGCACGCGCGCCAGCGGGACATGACCGAGGTCGCACAGCACCCCCAGCTCCTCGCCCGCGACCGCTGGCAGCCGGTCGACACCCCGGCCGGACCGATCGACATGCTCCTGCCGCCGGTGACCCACTCGGATGTCGACTACCGCATGGACCCGATCCCGGCCGTGGGCCAGCACTCGGATGCGCTGCTCACGGAGCTGGGACGGACGCCGGAGCAGATCGCGCAGCTGCGGGAGTCCGGCGCCGTCTGAGCACCTCACTCGACTCGTGCGCGACCGCCGATCCCGTGTGCGTCGTACGACCCTCCGGTCTCGTCCGCCCCGTCCTCGAGCTCTTCCGTCTCGACGATCGTGAGCGGACCCGTCGCGGGGTCGGACAGCAGGACTGCACGGCGCTGGATGCGCTTCTCCTGCCGCACCTCGCCCCACTTGATGAAGACGACGCCCGCGACGATCCCGATACCGCCGTACATCTGGATCGTCGTGGGCAGCTCTGCGACGATCAGCCACGCGACGATGACGGAGAACGGCACCTCCGTGAGGTTGACGAACGACCCCACGGTCGCACCGACCATCCGCAGTCCCAGGATGCCGGTCACGTAGGCGCCGGCGGTCATAAGGATGATGACGGCGATCGGCACGGACCAGTGGAAGTGCGCGGTCCCCAGCTGGACGTCCGAGGTCGCGAAGTCCGCCGGGATGACTCCCGTCAGCAGCACGACGGCGACAACGACCGTGCCGACGATCATCCCCAAACCCGTGAGCGCCACCGGCGGGATGTCGACCTCCACCTTCGCGGAGACGAGGAAGTAGCTGGCCAGGCACACTGCGGCACCCAGCGCGAAGACGACGCCCTGGAGGGAGAGCGCTCCACCGCCGGGGTCCAGCACCAGCAGGAGTCCCGCGAGGGAGACGGCCATGCCGATGAAGGTGACGGTCGCCGGGCGGATGCGGGTCGTCGCCCACAGCCAGAACACGATGAGCAGCGGCGCGGTCATCTCCAGCAGGAGCGCCACGGACACGGCCAGGTGTTCGACCGCCAGGAAGTACAGCAGCTGCACGCCGGCCATCGACACGACCCCGTAGGACACGACGGTCCGCCATCCCCGCAGCACCTCCCGCCAGCGTCCGCGCAGCGACACGAGCGTGGGGACCAGCAGCACGACCGCGCAGCCGGACAGCCGCAGCAGGACGACCGCGCCCGGCGACCAGTCCTCCGCGTACATCGCCTTGGCGAACGGGCCTGAGGCCGCGAAGAAGAACGCGGAGGCCAGCACCAGTCCGATGCCCAGGACGGTGCGATTCAGCGTCGCCGCCGGTGGGGTGTCCGTCCGCACTGCGGTGTCTGACATGCGCACTCCTC
>DWZY01000142.1 GCA_019117325.1 Candidatus Brevibacterium intestinigallinarum | reverse complement strand
GGACGTCCTGGAGTCCGGCGCGGACACGCTCGTGTCGATCGGCGGTTACCAGTCCAACCACACCCGCCAGGTCGCCGCGGTCGCCGCGCACCTGGGGCTCAAGGCGCGTCTCGTGCAGGAGCGCTGGGTCGACTGGGACGACCCGGTCAACGACAAGGTCGGCAACATCGAGCTCTCCCGCATCATGGGGGCGGACGTCCGCCTGGACGATGCCGGCTTCGACATCGGCATCCGCGACTCGTGGAAGCAGGCGCTCGAGGAGGTCGAGGCCAATGGCGGCACGCCGTACCCGATCCCCGCGGGTGCTTCTGAGCACCCCCTGGGCGGCGTGGGCTTCGCCAACTGGGCGCACGAGGTCGTCGCGCAGGAGCAGGAGCTGGGCGTCTTCTTCGACACGATCATCGTCTGCGTCGTCACCGGCTCCACGCAGGCCGGCATGATCGCGGGCTTCGCAGAGATCGAGGATGCCGGCGGCCGCCCCCGCCGCGTCATCGGCATCGACGCCTCCGCGACGCTCGACAAGACGATCGACCAGGTCACCCGCATCGCGAACACGACGGCAGAGAAGATCGGCCTGGGCCGGGCGATCCGCGACGACGAGGTCATCATCCGCTCCGGCTGGGAGGGGCCGGCCTACGGCATCCCGGACGAGTCGACGATCGAGGCGATCCGCACGACCGGCGAGCAGGAGGGCGTCATCCTCGACCCCGTCTACGAGGGCAAGTCAATGGCGGGCCTCTTCGGCCTCATCCGCGCCGGTGAGCTCACCTCCGAGAACACGGTGCTCTACGCTCATCTGGGAGGCCAGCTGGCGCTCAACGCGTACAGCGCGATCTTCGACGACTGAGCGCGCGCCGCCCACCCAGCGCGGCCCGCCGCACGCCCGAACTCCCGGAGGGGACGATGACGACCGACCACCGCAGCCACGACGCCCGGACGCAGGACGACCAGGTCCATGACGCCCAGGCGCGCGACGCCCGGACGCGCGACGTCCGCGCGATCAACGACGACGGCGTCCAGTTCGAGACGTCCACGCAGATCGATCCGCCCACCGCGAACGATCGACCGCTGCGCGCATCCGCCAGCACGGAGGTCCTCGACGAGGTCGCCCAGCGCGTCCTGTGGCTGGCCACGTCGATCATCGATGCCGCGAACCGCGGCCGGGAGAACGCGGACGGGGTGAAGGTGGGCGGCCACCAGTCATCCTCGGCGTCGATGGTGAGCATCATGACGGCGCTCTACCTCACGGAGCTCACGGCCCGGGACCGCGTGTCCGTCAAGCCGCACGCCTCACCGGTCCTCCACGCGCTCAACTACCTGCTGGGCGACCTGGACCAGAAGTGGCTCACGACGCTGCGGGCGAAGGGCGGCCTGCAGCCCTACCCGTCGCGCACGAAGGACCCGGACACCGTCGACTTCTCGACCGGCTCCGTGGGCATCGGCGCCACCGCACCGCTGTGGGCTGCGCTGTCCCACCGGTACCTGGCCGACCGCTTCCCGGACACCACCCCGCCGGCTGGACGCTTCTACTCCCTGCTGGGCGACGCGGAGCTGGACGAGGGCGCGGTCTGGGAGGCCATCATCGACCCCGAGGTCCGCAGCCTGGGCGAGGTCGTCTGGATCGTCGACCTCAACCGGCAGTCCCTGGACCGCGTCATCCCCGACGTCCAGATCCAGCGCCTCCAGGGCATGTTCGCCGCCGCGGACTGGCAGGTCATCACCCTGACCTGGGGCCAGCGGATCAGTGCGCTCTTCGCCGCCGATGGCGGTGAGGTCTTCGAGCGGCGCATGCGCGACATGCCCAACGAGGAGTACCAGCGCCTACTGCGCTCCCACCCGGACGAGGTGCGCGAGCGCCTCCTGGCCGGCCTCGAGGGCGCGGACCGGGACACGCTCGCGGGCCTGCTCGAGCCGCATACGGATGCGGACCTCGCAGAGATCGTCCGCGATCTGGCCGGCCACGACCTCGCCCAGCTGGTCGACGCGTTCGGCCGCATCGACGACACCCGCCCCACCGTCATCTTCGCGTACACGATCAAGGGTCGCGGCCTCGCGACGGAGGGCCACCCCGGCAACCATGCTGCCCAGCTGACAGGTGCGCAGATGGGCGAACTGGCCGCGGCCTCGGGCATGGATCCGGACGACCCCTGGCAGAAGTTCGAGGACGGAACCCCCGCCGCCGAGGCCCTGGCTGCCGCCGCGGACCGCCTGCGCCGCGATGCTGTGGAGACGCAGCCGGTGCCGGCCGTCCCGGCCGAGCTGGGGTACGCGCCCAAGGCGACGACCTCGACGCAGGCTGCGCTGGGCCGGTTCCTGTCCGACCTGCACCGCGCGCAGCCGGAGGTCGCGGACCATGTCGTGACGCTCAGCCCGGACGTCGCGACGTCGACGAACCTGGGCGGCTGGATCAACAAGACCGGCGTGTGGTCCATCGCGGGCCGCGCGGACTGGTTCGCGGACGACCGCGAGCGCGTCATGCGGTGGCGGGAGACCGCGGCGGGCCAGCACGTGGAGCTGGGCATCGCGGAGGTCAACCTCGTGTCGCTGGCGGGCGAGCTGGGTTCGACCGGGCAGCGGTGGGGGAGGACCCTGCTGCCGATCGCGACGATCTACGACCCCTTCATCAACCGCGCGCTGGAGCCGTGGACGTTCAGCCTCTACGCGGGCGGGCGGTCGATCGTCGTGGGCACGCCGTCGGGCGTGACCCTGGCGCCGGAGGGCGGCGCGCACCAGTCGTTCAACACTCCGTCCGTCACCCTCGAGATCCCCGGCCTCACCAGCTGGGAGCCCGCGTTCGCGCAGGACCTCGAGTGGACGATGCTCGAGGCGATGCGGCGGCTGGAGCTGCCGGAGTCCGAGGGCGGCGAGGCGGCGTACTTCCGCCTCAGCACGCGGCCCGTCGACCAGTCACTGGCGCGAGTGCCGGAGGATGCGACCCTGCGCGAGCGGCGCAGGCGCGACGTGCTGGCCGGCGGCTACCGGCTGAGTGAGCACCCGGCGGCTGAGGATGCCGTGACGCTCGTGGGTGCGGGCGCGATCATGACGGAGGTGCTCGAGGCGGCTGCGCGACTCGAGGGGCTGGGCGTGCGCGCGGGCGTCGTCTGCGTGACGAGCCCGTCGCTGCTGTTCCGGTCGCTGCAGGCACGGCACCAGGTGGAGCAGACGCGGCGCAGCGCGATCGTCGATCAGCTGTTCCCGGCAGATGCGCCGGCACCGCTCGTGACGGTCATGGACGGGCACCCGCACACGCTCGCGTTCCTCGCGGGGGTGCGCGGCGACCGGACGCGGAACCTGGGTGTGACCCGGTTCGGTGAGGCGGCCTCGGTGTCGGAGGCACACGCGATCCACGGGATCGATGCCGACGCGATCACGGGGGCGGCGCTGGACCTCACGGGGCGGTGAGCTGGGTGGTGAGGTGATGCGCCCGGCCGGTCAGTGCGTCGCCCCGCGCGGACGGTGACTGGCAGCCTCGGGAGCCGGTGACCGGCCTCATCGGGAGCCGGTGACCGGTCACTCACCAGTTTTCCCTATACAAAGTGGCGCGTTCCTATATCCTTAGGATGAGCAGGTGGACGCGCGCTGTCGCGGTGCGACGGCGCGCGCCTGCCCACATCCTCGGTGAAAGGAACCCCACATGAAGCTCTGGACCTCCGGACCCGCGGGCGCGGAGACGCCCGTCGCGACGATCGACGGGACGGACTACGACGTCTCGACCGTGACCGCCGCCTTCGACCCCGCCTTCTTCGCCGCCGACGGCCCGGCCCGCATCGCCGCGGCCGCCGCAGCTGGCGAGCTCACGGCGTTCACGGCGGAGGAGGGGGCACGGATCGGCTCGCCCCTGGCCCGCCCGCAGGCGCTCATCTGCATCGGCCAGAACTACGCTGCGCACGCCGCGGAGTCCGGCTCCGAGCCGCCCGCGCACCCCATCGTCTTCTTCAAGCACCCCAACACGGTCGCGGGCCCCTACGACGAGGCCTTCATCCCGAAGAACTCC
>DWZY01000141.1 GCA_019117325.1 Candidatus Brevibacterium intestinigallinarum | reverse complement strand
ACGGGTCCTCGCCGGTGGTGAGGACGGTCGCGGTGGCGCCTGCGGCCTCGGCGTTCTTGAGCGAGTCCTCGGAGACGTCCGCAGCGACGATGTTCTTGTGCCCGCGCGCCTTGAGCAGCGCGACGGCGCTGAGGCCCACGCCACCGGTGCCGATGACCGCGATGGGACGGTCGACCTCGGGCGTGAGCGCCTTCGTGACGGCGGAGTAGCCGGTGACGCCGGAGCAGGCCAGCGTCGCGGCCCAGCTGGGATCCAGGTCGCCCACGGGGATGAGGTAGCGCTCGTGCGGGACGTAGACCTCTCGGGAGAACCCGCCGTTCAGCTGCAGCGACAGGTTGCGGCGGGCGCCGGTGCAGGAGTTCTCGCGGTCCTCGGCGCATGCGGCGCACTCACCGCAGCCGATCCACGGGAACACGATGTACTTCTCCGCGCCCGGCTGCACCGAGGCGTCGGGGCCGGCCGCGATGACCTCGCCCACGATCTCGTGGCCCAGGACCAGCGGGAACGCCATGCCCAGGGACTCGACGGGCGCCTTGCCCGCATCGCCCATGTCGAAATAGCCCTCCGCGCAGTGCACGTCGGAGTGGCACACACCGGAGTTCGTCACGCGGACCAGCACGTCTGCACCGGTCAGCTCAGGGGTGGGGTGCTCCGCCTCCTGCGCGGGAGCGCCTGCTGATGGGACCTCGAAGACCTTCATGGTTCCTCCTGCGGATCGTGGGCCCTCGCATCGTCACGGGGGTCTCCATGCTCAGACCATCACACCAGGTGGTGCCGGTCACAGTACGGGTTCACACAGTGAGACGACCACCGCCGAGGCCGTGGTCCCGTCAGCGGGACTGGCGGACGCGCGCGGACCTGCGGAGGGTGCGCAGGTGCTGCCCGCGGACCGTGCCGACGCCCACCAGCAGGACGGTGATGGCCGCGGTGAACCCGATCGACGACCACTGGATGCCCGCGTGCTGGGGCTCGAAGGCCAGCTGGGCGATGAGTGAGGAGAGGATCGAGGCGCAGACCGCGGGGATCGTCCAGGTCGCGGAGACGCGGGAGGAGATCGAGATGATGACGATCGCGCCCGCGGCCATCGCGAGCGGGGCGACCTGCCACACCATGATGACGACGAGGCCCGCGACCAGCGCGGACGGCGGTCCGATGTACGTGTCCTGGCGCAGCTCCTCCGTGTCGTGCGCGATCGCGGCGGGCAGGAGGAACAGCGCCATGACGCCCAGGACCAGGTCGGATCCGATGAGCACGGTGACGAGCTGCGGGTCGTTGAGGTGCAGGCCCGCGATCCACCCGGTGAACGACGCGGAGTGATGCACGACGGAGTTGACGACTCCCAGCACGATCGCGGATCCCACGAGGATCGCCGTCCGCTGGCGGGACCGGTGCGGCGCGAGGGTGCGCGGGGACCCCTGGGGGGTCGATGCCTCGGCGTGCCTGCTCATGGGGACGAGTATGCTCCCCGGACCCGAGTGCCCGCTGGAGGCCCGCTCCCAGTCGCCTTGACGATGTGCGCGAACGACCCCACTCGGACGACTAGGGTTTTCCCTACGAGGATGTGCAGATCGCCCCGTGGTCGCGATCGAGCGCGCGGAGGAGAGTGGATGCCATGAACGACACCCAGGCAGTCCCCGTGAGCCCCGGCTCCCCACCCGCACCCGCAGAACCCACCACCCTCCTCCCCTCCGGAACCCCAGAGACCGCCGAGGCCGCGCAGGCGCCCGTCGCGCCGGCCTCGGGCGATGCCTCCGCCGCAGGCGAGGACCGGTTGACTCCTCGCCCGATGCCCTGGGCCATGGGCATCCTCAACGTCCTGTTCTCCGCAGTGCTGGCCGTGGGCTGGCTGTGGATCCCCATCTCCCTCTTCGTGTCCGGCATCGCCGGCATCTTCGCGCTGGGCTTCGGCATCCTCTTCCTGGTCGCCTGGTTCCTGCTGCAGCGCGGCATCAACCACCTCGAGCGCCTGCGGTCCGAGGCTGTGTACGGCGAGCAGATCCGCGTCCCGCAGACGCGGACGACGCTGCGCACCGGATTCCCGGGCTGGCTTCACCAGCAGTGGCTCATCCTCTCCTCGCAGAGCTTCTGGCGCTCGACCATCCACCACCTGCTCAAGACCCTCTACGGCGGCATCGTGGGCATCCTGCTGCTGACCGGCCTGGGCTTCGGCACGCTGGCGATCTCCGTCGCGGTCAACCCGATGGTCCTGGACGAGGCGGACGTGCCCGCCGCCAGCCCCGCAGTCTTGATGATCCTGGGCATCGCGTCGATCGTCGTCGCACTGGCGATCCTCTTCTTCTCCCCGCTGCTGGACCGGCTGCTGGATCGCGGCCTGCTGCCGTCGACGCGTGCGGCTGCGCTGCGCGCCGAGCGCGACAGCCTCACCCACGAGGTGGGCGCACTCGAGACGGCGCGCACCGGAGCCGTCGACGCCGCCACCGCTGAGCGCCTGCGCATCGAGCGCGACCTGCACGACGGGGTCCAGCCCATGCTCGTCGCCCTCAGCATGAAGCTGGGCATGGCGCGCAGGAAGCTCGACACCGATGTGGAGGCGGGCAAGTCGCTCGTCGCCGAGGCCCACCAGGACTCGAAGGACGCGATCACCGAGCTGCGCAACCTGGCTCGCGGCATCCACCCGGCGGTCCTGGACGATCGCGGCCTCGACGCGGCGATCAGCGCGCTGGCCGCACGGACGCCCGTGCCGGTGACGGTCGACGTGCAGGTGCCGCAGGACCTCAGCCGCGAGGCGGAGAGCGTCTCCTACTTCGTCGTCGCGGAATCGCTCACCAACATCGCGAAGCACGCGCAGGCGCAGTCCGCGCGGGTCTCGATCCGGAGCGTGAGCCCCGACCGCCTGCAGATCGTCGTCGTGGACGACGGCGCCGGCGGCGCGCGGATCGACCGCGGCGGTGCCTCGACCGGCCTGGCCGGCCTCGATGATCGCGTCGCGGCGGCCCGCGGAGCCCTGTCCGTCACCAGCCCTGTGGGCGGACCCACCACTATCGTTGCGGAGCTGCCATGCGCATCGTGATCGCTGAAGACAACGTCCTGCTGCGCGAGGGCATCTCGCGACTGCTCACCGATGCGGGCCACGAGATCGTCGCGGCCGTTGAGGATGCGTCCGGACTGCTGAGCGCGGTCGCCGGGCTTCACCCGGACCTCGCGGTCGTGGACGTGCGGATGCCGCCGTCCTGGACCGACGAGGGGATCCGCGCCGCGACACTCATCCGGGAGCAGAACCCGGAGGTCGGAGTGCTGGTGCTCAGCCAGTACGTCGAGGAGCGCTACGCCAGCGAGCTCATCGCAGGCGGCGGGGGCCGGTTCGGCTATCTCCTCAAGGACCGCGTGGCCGATGTGGGTGACTTCCTCGACGCTGTCGACGAGGTCGCCGGCGGAGGCACCGTGCTGGACCCCGAGGTCGTCTCGCAGATCCTGGTCCGCTCCCGCAAGCAGGACGGCCTGGCCGACCTGACGGAGCGCGAGCGGGAGGTCCTCGAACACATGGCCTCCGGCAAGTCGAACTCCGCCATCGCAGGAACTCTCTACCTGTCCGCCGGTGCCGTCGAGAAGCACATCAGCTCGATCTTCCAGAAGTTCGGCCTCTCTGCCGACACGAGCGAGAACCGCCGCGTGCTCGCGGTGCTGCGCTTCCTGGACAACTGACACCCCTGGATTCTTCGTGCGGCGACCCGCACCCATCGTGAGGAACGATCATGACTGACCCGAACACTCCCCCTCAGCCGGGAGACCCCCAGAACGACCAGCCCACCCTCCCCAACGGCCAGCAGGCGGGCCAGCCCGTCGACCAGCCGGGCCAGGAGCCCACGCGGCAGTACCCGGCTCAGGCGCAGCCGCAGCCCACGCAGGCATACCCGCAGCAGCCCTCGATGGGCGGGCAGATCCCTCCGCAGCAGCCGCAGGCCGCGCAGGCGAGCCAGCCGGTCGGTGCCCTGCCCGTGGGCGGACAGCCGCAGCCCGCTCAGTCCTTCGCGGCTCAGGCCCCGGGCGGCCAGCAGGCCAAGCCGGTCCGGTCGCAGCCGCCGGGTCCGGCGCGCGACCTGCCGATGGGCCGGACCTCGCGCACCGCCCTGCGGACGATCGTGGGGATCATGGGCGCACTGGCGCTCA
>DWZY01000140.1 GCA_019117325.1 Candidatus Brevibacterium intestinigallinarum | reverse complement strand
CCTCCGTCGTCGACTCCAGCCCGTTCTCCACGTCCGGCGCGCTGGTCGTGGCGAACTCGCCGGAGGAGCAGCGCGACCAGGTGTTCAAGCAGCTGATGGTATGGGGCTTCTCGATGGTCGTCATCGCCCCGATCGTCACGTGGCTGATCTTCGTCGTCCCCGGGTGGTGATGGACGACAGCTCACGATCAACGCGCAGCAGACCCCACCATCCTGCGCATTGAGGTGCGACTACACGCCCCGGATCTGCACGATCCGGGGCGTGTAGTCGCACGTGAACGGAGATGCCGGCGTGCACGTGCACATCACCGGGACAGAGGCAGGTTCGGCCCCGATTTCGTGACCGGTGGTACACCGTGCGTCCACCTCACCGTCGAGCAGGAGATCCCATGACCACCACTCCCCCACCCGCCGCAGCGCCCGCAGAAGCTCAGGACCGCGTCTCCCTGGAGCGCCGTGACCACATCCTCATCATCCGGATGGAGCGCACCTCCAAGCGCAACGCGATCGATGCCGCGATGACCGCCGCGCTGGACGAGGCGCTCAACCTGCTGGACAACGACCCGGACCTGTGGTGCGGGATCCTCACCGGCAGCGACATCGCCTTCTCCGCCGGCACGGACCTGGCGAACACCGCGGGGACGCCCACGGAGCGCGGCGGGCAGTACGGCATCATCCGGCGTGAGCGCCGCACCCCGCTCATCGCGGCCGTCGACGGCCTCGCCTTCGGCGGAGGCTTCGAGATCGTCCTCGCCTGCGACATGGTCGTCGCCGGCCGCTCGGCGCGGTTCGGACTGCCCGAGGCTGCGCGCGGCGTCCTGCCCACCTGCGGCGGTCTCTTCCGGGCCTGGCACAGCCTGCCCGTGACCGTCGCGAAGCAGATGGCACTGACCGGCCGCCCGCTCACGGCCCAGCGCGCCTACGAACTGGGACTCGTGAACGAACTGACCGACGACGGCCACTCCCTGGACGGCGCGCTGGAACTCGCCGCACAGGTCTGCGAGAACTCCCCCACGTCGGTGGCAGAAAGCCTCTCCGTCATGAACGACGTCCTGCGCCTGCCGGAGGAGCTGGGCTGGCAGCGGACGACGAAGGCCACCGAGGTCGTGTGGGCCTCCGAGGACCGCGCCGAGGGAGTCGCGGCCTTCCTGGAGAAGCGCGACCCTCAGTGGAGTGGGCGCTGATCGGCCGCTCACGGACGCGGCCCCAACGTGGTCTGCAGCTGGTGGAGCATGTAGGTGGCCGAACTGTCGGATTTCCGCCGCCACGCGTCCAGCGCTGCGGCCTCGTCGCCTGCGTCCAGTGCCCGGAAGATCTCCTGGTCGCGTTCGACGATGTCCGCGATCGGGTATGCGTAGCGTACGCCGAAGACGGCGACGAACATGAGCAGCTGTTGCGACAGTCCCTCGACCATGGAAGGGATCCGCCGCAGGGAGGAGGAGCGGGCGAGCGCGTCCTGGAACTGCAGGTCGATCTGGTGGGCCGCCGTCATGTCGTCCGCTTGTGCGGCGGTCTCGAGGTCCTGCAGAGTCCGCACGACTCCGGCGCGACCCTCCGGTGTCCACGCGAGGGCCGATCGGACTGCGATGGCACCCAACGCCCGGCGTGCTGAGTAGAGTTCGACGACATCGTCGACGGTGGGGATCGGGATCGTCATGCCGTGGAGCGTCTGCGTCGTCGCGAGTCCATTCATCGTCAGGGTCCGCAGAGCATCGCGGATCCATCCGCGGGACGTCCCCAGGCGGTCGGCCAGGAAGCGCTCCGTCACGAAGTCGCCTCCTGCATAGCGTCCCGCGAGGATCTCCTCACGGATGAGCGCGATGATCGAGTCCTCCAGACTGAGGCCGGGTGCCGGCTCCGCTCCCGCCGGTTCCCGTCGTGTGGAGCTGCCCTTCGCATCCGCACCGATGGGTTCTGCCGAGTGCGAGTGCCAGACGAAGACACCGCACTCGTGGTGATGCCATCGGCGGATGCGGGTTTCGAGGTCGGCGAGGGCTCGGGCCTCCCCCTCGTGGCACAGGGCGACGAGAGGATCCAGCATGCCCTGCCAGCGTTCTTCGTCCGCACATGCGTGCGATTCGATCTCCGCGGTTCCCAGCGCGACCGGTGTGGAGGAGACGACCAGGAGATCCGCGGGTTCGTCGGTCGTGGCCAGGATCCGGTCCCAGAAGGCACCGGCCACCTCCTCGCTGTCTGCATCGTCGGCGATCCGGTCACGCGTGAGGTCGGCGGCCAGCAGGGTTCGCATGCGCCGCGTGATCTGCGTGAGGTTCGACGAGGACCGTGCCCGCGGCGCCGCGCTGCGCGCGAGGACCACCACCGAGCTGCCCGGTGCGACGACGACGCCGATGATCGACACGCTGCCGATGCCCGCCCATGTGCCGATGCGGGTGAGGAGGTTCTGCGGGGGCGACGGCGCACGCCACGCACGTGCGACGGCGGACTGTGAGACACCCAGATCCTGGGCGATCGAACGGCTCGACCACTTCGCGCTGGGGCTGCTGAGCGGTGCCAGGCGGATGTCGCGGTCGAGGCCCGCCCTGCGCTGGCGACGGTCCGCCTCTGCGGTGAGAGCCCGAGCGCCGTTCTCGCGATATCGCCGGACCCACGTGGAGACGGTCCGCTGCGAGACGCGGTGCTGTGCGGCCGCCGCCGCGGTGCCGTTCGCCAGAGCGTGGGCGACGAAACGGGCACGGCGACGGACGGTCCGGTCCGTCGAGTCGAGTGCCCGTTGGAGTCCGTCATCCTCAGTGCCGTGCATTACGGAAACAGGGTAACTCACTGACTCAGCAATGGTGGAGATTCTCCGCGAAAGTTCACGTCACGGTCAGACTTTCCCTACGGTGTTGACCCACGCACCATCGTCGAAGCGAAGGGAACAACCCTATGACCACGACCCGAGGAACCCGGTCGACGCTGCTGGCAGCGGCCGCCGCCGCGACGCTCTTCCTGAGCGCCTGCGGTGCCACGGAGGCCGACGCCCCGCAGGACGAGGCCGGTGGCGCTGAGGTCGACCAGTCGTGGGCGGACTGTGTTCCCGGCGAGGGCTC
>DWZY01000139.1 GCA_019117325.1 Candidatus Brevibacterium intestinigallinarum | reverse complement strand
ATGTGTATGGACATGCAGGTTGCGACTCCCGGTGTCTCTCTGCGCTGTGGCGCGCAGTGAGCCTGGTGCGCGGAGGAGCACCGTGCGCTGCGGGGCCGGGCGACCGGCCCCGCAGAGAGGTGACTCAGGGTGCCAGGTGCACCGCGGCCTCGGCGCTGGCGACGCGGAAGGTGAAGGTCTCCTGCAGGTACAGGTTCACCTTCTCCGCATCGTGCGAGTCGTAGCCGATGGAGACGTCCTGGCCGATGTGCAGCTCGTAGTCGCCGCCGCGCTCGGAGACGACCAGGGCGCCGTCGATCGCCGGGGCCCAGATGACGCGGCCCTGACCCAGGATGCGCTGGATGTGGGCGGAGACAGGGTTACCCTCATCAGCCGACTCTGCGAGCTGCGTGTACAGCTCTGCCGAGAGCAGCAGGTTGTAGGGACCCGCGACACCGTCCAGGCGGAGGGCGGTGATCGCCTCGGCGACGGCGGACGTGAGGTCCTTGATGTCCGGCTGCAGCTGGATGGGCTTGTGCGGGCTCGCGGCGATGATGCCGGAGAGGCCCACGCTGTCCGCGGAGCCGCTCAGCACCGCGTTGTCCTCGGCCTTCGCCAGGCGCATCGCGGCGTCCTTCGCCGGATCCCAGTCAGCGTCCACCGCACCGCGGGCGACGCTGTCGACCTCGTCGCGGTCGACGGAGAACGGGACGCGCAGCTCGATGACGGGCAGCACGACGCGGGTGCGGCCGCGGACGCCGTCGACGTCCGTGCCGGTCTCCTTGACGCGGCCCGTGGTGAGCGAGGAGAACTCGTAGCCGCGGGGCTCCGGCATCTCCACGAAACGACGGCCGGCGATGTGCCGGCGGAAGGTCTGCTTGACCTCGTCCTCCAGGTCCGCCCAGGCGGCGTCGGACAGGGGTGCGAGTTCGCGATGAAGGTTGTTCATGGTCGTCCCTCCTCAGGAGCGTGCCGAGGTCCTCGTCGCGGAGTTCGTGACGCCTCGTTTTCTTGAGTGATTCCAGTTTACTGCGTCAGGGGGTCATCCACCAGTGAGTATGGACTCACTCACCCCCGGTCTGTCCAGGGTTCTGGGGAGCTGATCCGGGGGCGGTGTGCGGTGGGGTCTGGGGTGGGGCCTGTGAGCCGGGCACGGCCTCGGGAGCGTGCGCACCAGGAGTGGCAGGTGCAGCGGGGGCGGCCCCGGCCTCGGGAGCGGGGGTGTCCTCGGGTGCAGGTGCGGTGGCGGCGACCTCGGGTGTGGTCCGGGCGAGGCCGCGGCGCTTCGCCAGCAGCGACAGGACGACGACCACGATCGCGAGGATGACCACCGGCACCAGCATGACGGGGCCGCCCACGCCGGCGGAGCGGTCGAAGCCCTCCGTCATCTGACCGGCCAGCGCGCCCACCACCAGCAGGAAGAGGTTGTTCGCGGTGTGGATCGCGATCGCGGCCTCGAGCCCGCCCGTGCGCTGCGTGAGGATCGACAGCAGGATGCCGAAGCACAGGTAGTAGAAGATGAGCCAGGGATCACTGGCGAAGTGGGCGATGGCGAAGACGATCGAGCTCACCGCGGTGCCCACGATGAGGCCCCAGCGGGTGGAGCGGAACCAGCTGCCGACGGAGCGCTGGATGACGCCGCGGAACATGTACTCCTCGGCGGCGGCCTGGAGCGGGGTCGTGAGGACGATGATGAGGATGAAGGCGATGACGGTGCCGTCGATCCGGATGTCCTGGTAGGAGGGGTCGAGGAAGCTCGAGATCGCGAAGAGTGCGTACACGGGAGCGACGAGCAGCGTCGTGACTCCCAGCCAGCGCCACCGCAGGCGGCCGACGACCGCGTGGATGAAGCCCCAGCGGACGCCGTTGACGAAGCGATGGGTGATGAATGCCAGGGCCGCGGAGGACGCGAGTCCCAGGTTGGTCGCGGCCAGCAGTGCGGGCGACATGATGATCTGGCCGTTCATGAGCGCATCTGCGGTCTGCACGCCCAGGGCGAGGTCGATCGCGACAGCGATGAAGCTGAAGACCGTCGACAGGATCAGGATGGCGGCGACGACGATGGCGATGCTGAGGACACCGCGCCACCAGCGCGTGTGCGGGGTGCGGTATGACGAGCCGAAGGGCAGACCTGGCAGGGGGAGGCGAGGGTCGACGGTCGACTGTGGTTGGGCGTAGGGGTGCAGCTGAGCGTAGGCGTTCGCTTGACCAGCTGGGTACGGCTGTCCCGGGGCATCTGGCTGCTGTACCGGCGGCTGCCCGTATGGGGGAGCCGGGTGCGGCTGCCCATTCGGCGGGTCGGGTTGCGGGGAAGGGGAGTGCGGGACGTCGCTCATGGGAGTCAGCCTAATCCGCGCAGGTGGCTGTGGGACGAGAGCCGTTCGATACTGTCGGGTGCGGGATCTCATCTGTCGCATCGGTGTACATGTCCGGCGGACGTGTTAAGAAATCCGCGAATACTTAACTCGTTCCATTGCCATGGTGGATGAGCTGACACGTCAGCGGCCCCTGCCACTGCCCGTGATGAGACAGTGGAGGCGACGCAGACGTCGACCCGCGCCCGCAGGAGGCAGACGATGGCACACCGACTGGCTGACGCGACCAGCCCGTATCTCAACCAGCACGCGGACAATCCGATCGACTGGCATGTGTGGGGGCCGGATGCCTTCGCCGAGGCCGCCCGCCGCAACGTCCCCGTCCTCGTGAGCATCGGGTACGCCACCTGTCACTGGTGCCATGTCATGGCGGAGGAGTCCTTCTCCGACCCCGAGCTGGGCCAGCTGGCGAACGAGTCTGTCGTCGCGATCAAGGTCGACCGCGAGGAGCTGCCCGCCGTCGACGGCTTCTACATGGACGCTCTCCTGGCGATGCGGGGCCAGGGCGGCTGGCCGCTCACTGCCTTCACGACGCCGGACGGTCGCCCGTTCTTCGCCGGTACCTACTTCCCGCCTGAGCCGCGCGACGGCATGCCCAGCCTGTCGCAGGTCATCACGACGATCGCGCGCACCTGGTCGACGGACCGTCCGCGGGCGGAGCAAATCGCCACCGACCTCGCGCAGCGACTCGTCCGCCTCCCGGACCTGTCGCTGGGCCTGCCCGCCGAGGCCCCCACCCCAGAGATCGACGACGACACCCTCACCGCCGCGGCCGAGAACCTCCTGGCCGCTGAGGACCGCCGATGGGGCGGGTTCGGCTCGACGCCCAAGTTCCCGCCGCTGCTGAGCATCATCCACCTGCTGCGCCGGCACGAACGGCTGAACACCGGGCCCGAGACCGCAGAGCTGCAGGCCGTGCGCCGCACCTTCGCGGGCATCGCCGCCGGGGGCATCCGGGATCAGGTGGATGGTGGGATCTCCCGCTACAGCGTCGATGCCCAATGGCACATACCGCACTTCGAGAAGATGCTCTTCGACAACGCGCAGCACCTGCGAGCCGCGACGCACTGGCTGCGGGTGGAGCAGGGCCACGACCCGGACTCGCGGCACGCGCGCCTGGCCCAGCGCGAGGCGCGCGACACCGCGAGGTTCCTGCTCGAGCGGCTGCAGCTGCCCGGCGGGGGTTTCGCCTCGGGGCTGGACGCCGACTCGCGCGACGATGCGGGCCAGCACACCGAGGGTGCGTACTGCCTCGAGGGACCCGGGGGCGTGCCCGCTCCGTTCCAGCCGCTGGGCCCCGTCCATGCGGCGCACCCGGACCGGCCGTTCGCCGTGGGATTCCCTGAGATCGCCGAGTGGGTCACAGGCGAGGACGCAACGGCTGCCGACGCCCCTGCTCCGTGGGAGACCCCCGAGGCGGAGA
>DWZY01000138.1 GCA_019117325.1 Candidatus Brevibacterium intestinigallinarum | reverse complement strand
GGTCTCGACTCCGCAGCCGGCGCACGTGCGCGGCAGCACCAGGTCGACGAGCTCCTCGGCGGCGGCGCGCAGGGCACGGCCGGCGTTCCGCCCGCGTGCGCGCCGCCGCCCGGTCGCCATCGCTCAGCCCGGGTAGGCGGGGTCGTGCACCACGAGGTCGACGAGCTTCTGCCACGTGTCCGCGCTGTACGAGTAGAGCTCACCGGCCGCGGTGCTCACACGGATCGACCGGGCGTCCGAGGTCGCGGTGATCGTCGTGCCGCCGGAGACGTCGCCCAGGAAGTCGGCGGGGCCGGAGATCGGGGCGAGGTACGGCTGCGCGTCGCCGTCCGCCTCGGGCGAGGCGAGGACCACGAGACTGTCGGACCCCGCCCACGACAGGTCGATGATCGAGTCGAATCCGGCGCCCACCCGCAGAGGCTCGGCAGTGGCGATCCCTGTGGGGGCGCCGTCGGCACCGCGCACGATCCCGATCACGTCGATGCGCGTGCTGCCGCTCGCGGTCTCGGACAGCACTGCCAGCTGCGTGCCGTCGCGGGAGACGCGGAGGGTGTCGACGGTGCGATTCGCCAGCCACGGGACCGTCACGTCGATCTCGTCGCCGGACTCGAGGATGACCGCGACGCGCCCCGTGTCGCCCTGCTGCCGCGCCGCGGTCCAGATGCCGCCGCTGAAGTCGAAGCTGGGCCCGGTGAGACCGTCCTCGTCCGTGCGGATGACGGCATCGCCCCCGCCGTCCGGCAGGATCCTGTGCAGCTCCTCGCCGTCGCGCGCCAGGTAGGCGAAGGTCGAGTCGTCCAGCGACACCGCGGGGTCCGTGGGCGACTCCCCCAGCTCGGGCAGATCGGGGATGGGGTCGAGCCGCGTCTCGTCGAGGCGGGCCAGGGTCCCATCCGCGACGACCACCGGCGAGGCTTCGACGCGCACGCCCACGGGCGCACTGTCGCCGGGATCTCCGGTGAGGGGACCGGCTGGTGTCGTCACCTCGACCGCGTTCGTCGACGACAGTCCGCGCAGCGTCGTGGAGATCTGGTCGAGCAGGCGCTCGCGGGCGTCCTCGTCCAGGTTCTGCGCCGTCTCGTCGAGGCCCACCTGCGCGATGCCTCCGGTCACGGTCACCGATCGCGGGTCCAGGTGCGCGCCGTCCGGCACGGCAGTGATGACCGCGCCGCTCAGGCGGTCGGCGGGCCCCGCCAGCAGCTCGTTCGTCACCTGGGTCGCGGTGGTGGACGAGCGGATGAACCAGCGGGTGTCGGGGACGAGGCGGTCGTAGCCCGGCGTGTAGAAGTAGAGGGGGTAGGAGTCGAAGACGGTCGAGAACGACGACGCCGTGAGGACCAGGCCCTGGGGCGCGCTGGAGATCCTCCACTCCCCGTTCACCTGGCGCAGGGTGAAGTCGCGATCGACCTCCGTGCTGACCCGCTCCTCACGGTAGATCCGCTGCGAGTCGAGGGTCGCGTCGACGGGCAGCGTCAGAGAGATGCTCTGCTGATCGGAGGACACCTCGGACGTGATGGTGTCGAAGTCCGCTCCCCCGGGCATGACGACGACGCTGGCCTCCGGCTCCCAGTCCTTCGCGAAGTCCTCCGTCAGGAAGGACCGGGCGACCGCGAAGTCGTCGGCATGGCCCGCCCCGGCCGCGAGGAATCCGCGGACGATCGTGTTCGGGTCCGCCCCCTCGACGGGCCCCTCGGGCTCGACCTCGGACTGCACGCGCTGGCCCTGGTCCTCGACGCTGATGACGCCGGTCTCGCCGTTGGACGGGATGGAGGCGCAGCCGGTCAGGACCAGCAGCAGTCCCAGCAGTCCGGCGATGACTCCCCTGTGCTCACGCATCGGCGTCCTCCTCGCGCGCTGTCGCGTCACCGGTGCGCGGTCGGTCGCCGGCCTCGGCGTCGCCCTGCTCCTGCACCCGGGCGACGGCCCCGGTGTCGACCACGATCGGGATGCTGCCGGTCTGGATGCGCATCGACCCGTCCGAGGTGGGCGGGCCCGCGACGAGCGCGGAGCGCGGTCCCGCGTCCGCGGGCGGCAGCGGCAGCGGCGAGGTCGTGATCGTCTGACCGCTGCGGCGCGGGATCGTGAGCCGGAAGCAGGAGCCCTCGCCCAGCTCGCCCCAGGCCTGCAGCCACCCGCCGTGCAGGTGCGCGTCCTCGAGGGCGATCGCGAGTCCCAGCCCGGAGCCGCCCAGAGTGCGCTTGCGCGACGGATCCGCGCGCCAGAACCGGTCGAAGACGTGCTCGACGTGATCCGCCCGCATGCCCACGCCGTGGTCCCGGACGCTCACCGCCGCGCCCTCGGCGTTCGCGCCCACGTGGATGTCGATGGGCTTCCCGTCCCCGTGCTCGACCGCGTTGACGATGAGGTTGCGCACGACGCGGGTGATCCGCACGCGGTCCAGCTCCGCCATGACCGGGGTCCCCGGCGCGTGGACGCGCAGGTCCGTGCCCGTCTGCTCGGCGACGACCTGCACCGTCTCGATGACGCCGGACACGATGTCCCGCAGATCGTGGGGACGGACCACCAGTTCTGCAGCGCCCGCGTCATAGCGGGAGATCTCGAGGAGGTCGCCCAGCAGCTGCTCGAAGCGGTCGACCTGGGAGTTGAGCAGCTCGGCGCTGCGCCGGGCGGACTCGTCCAGCTCGTCGCGCACCTCGTAGAGCATGTCGGAGGCGATGTGGATCGTGGTGAGCGGCGTCCGCAGCTCGTGCGAGACGTCGGAGACGAACTGCCGCTGCAGCACCGTGAGCCGCTCCATCCGGGTGATCTGCTCCTGCATGCTGTCGGCCATGTCGTTGAAGCTCTGCGCCAGCTGCGAGATCTCGTCGCGGCCGGCCACCGGCATGCGCCGGTCCAGGTCGCCATCGGCGATCTCGCGGGCGACCTCGGCGCCGGTGCGCACGGGGGTGACGACGAGGCGGGACACCAGCAGCCCCACCGCACCCACGAGCACGACGAGGACGACACCGGCGACCATCGCCGCGCGGGTGACGAAGTTGAGGGTCGCCTGCTCCTCGGACAGATCCGCGATGACGTACAGCTCGAACTGCCCGGCCCCGGACACGGACACCGGCTGCACGAGGACGAGGCCCGGGACCTCGGTGTCGTCACCCAGGTCGATCGAGAGGTACCGCTGCTGGTCGACCACCGTCTCCGCGACCTGCTGCCGGAACGATTCCGGCAGTTCGTCGACGTGGGGCGCGCCCCGCGTCGTGTCGAGCACCGTGATGGGCACGACCCTGCTGTTCTCGTCCCGCGGCTCCAGGCTGATCGAGCGCAGCGGCGACGGCGAGCGCGAGTACATGCTCTGCAGCTGGACGTTCAGCGCCTCACTGAGGTCGTCCTCCGAGGCGATCGACTCGAGCTGCGCGACGTAGGTGCTGGTCTGCTCGGACACGGCGGACAGCTTCGACTCGAAGAGCCCGCGGGAGATCACCTGCGTCATGTAGGTGCCCACGCCGAAGATCGAGACGAGTGTGAGCAGCACGGTGAGGACGACGATCCGCACCTGCAGCGAGCGCGAGAACAGCGAGACGAGCCACCGGGTGAGGTCGGCCAGGCTGCGTCCCACCGCGGTGAGGAATCCCACCGACGCCGGAAGCCTCGTCATCCGCGCTCCGCGCGCGCCGGACTCACGTCTGCGGCCCCGCCTTGTAGCCCACCCCGCGCACGGTCACGACGATCTCCGGGTTCTCCGGATCGCGCTCGATCTTCGAGCGCAGCCGTTGGACGTGGACGTTGACGAGGCGCGTGTCCGCCGCATGGCGGTAGCCCCACACCTCCTCCAGCAGGACCTCGCGCGAGAACACCTGCCACGGCTTGCGGGCCAGTGCCACGAGGAGGTCGAACTCGAGGGGGGTCAGCGAGATCGGCTCGCCCGCACGCGTGACCTGGTGGCCGGCGACGTCGATCGTGACGTCGGCCACCTGCAGGACCTCCGGCGCCGCCGGCTCGAGCATGCGCAGCCGCGCGCGCACCCGCGCGATGAGCTCCTTGGGCTTGAAGGGCTTGGGGACGTAGTCGTCCGCGCCCGCCTCCAGGCCCGCGACCACGTCGAGCGTGTCCGACTTGGCGGTCAGCATGATGATGGGGGTCCCGGACTCCGCGCGGATCTCGCGGCAGACCTCGAGCCCGTCCTTGCCGGGGAGCATGAGGTCGAGCAGGACGAGGTCCGGCCGGACCGCGCGGAACGCCTCGAGAGCGCCGTCGCCGGTCGCGCAGAACTCGGGCTCGAAGCCCTCGCTCTTGAGGACGATGCCGATCATCTCCGCCAGCGCCGTATCGTCATCGACCACCAGGATGCGTGCATTCATGCCCCCATTGTTCCAAACCTCCCGGCCCTCCCCGTGCAGGACTCGCAGTGCGGGACTGCGGAGTCCGTCCTCGTGTGCTGCGTGGAACATGTCTCTGACCACCGCCGACGCCGAGTCGGGTCTCGTGGCAGGATGGGACGGTGACCCGCCGCCGTGAGACATCGCCGCTGAGGAGGTGCCCGTGACCGCGCAGACACAGCCCGCGCAGACCCCGCACCCCCTGCCAGCAGACCTGTTCCCGCGCGCAGAGTCCGCCTGGGGCACGGAGGTCGACTGGAGGTCCGGGTCGCTGCGCGACCGCACGACCGGGCGCCCTCCCATGGAGTGGCGGCCCGCACCCCAGCCGGGCACGCTCCCCAAACGGCCCTTCACCTTCTTCGAGGTGATGGACGGCGGCTTCCGCCTGCTGCGCTTCAGCCCCGGCGCGACCTTCGGCATCTCGATGATCGTGTGCACGCTGCTGACGCTGGCGGCGGCACTGATCGTCGCCCTCCTCATCATGAGCAGCCTGGGCTACATCCAGCGGCTGGCGACCAGTCCCGAGGCTGGCCTGGGCCTCAACCTCGTCGTCCAGACCGCATCCGTCGCGGCCTCGCTGCTGGCGCTCTCCCTCGTCCTGCTCCTGTCCGCGTTCGCCGCCGTCGCCGCGGATGCGGCCGTCGCCCGGGAGCGCATGCGCCTGTCCGAGGTGTGGCGCCTGCTGGCGGGCCGCCGTCTGCGGCTGGTGGGACTGACCGCGGCCGCGTTCCTCGCCCATCTCGTCCTGCTGGGCGTGTGCCTGGCGCCCGGCATCCTGCTCGTCTTCGCGTTCCCGGCCGCGGGACTCGTCCTCGCGACGCTGGGCGTCCTCGTGTGGATGGCGGCCACCGCGTGGCTCTTCACCCGGGTGTCGCTGGCGGGCGCCGCGATCGCGATCGAGGACCTGGGGATCGTGGCGTCGGTCCGGCGCTCGTGGGACCTGACCCGCGGCGGGTTCTGGCGGTCGGTGGGACAGTACGTCGTGTCCTACCTGCTGTCCTCGCAGGTCATGGGACTCATCCTCACGCCACTGCTCTTCATCGTCATGGTGGGCTTCGTCGTCCTCGCGATCCTCCTGAGCCTGCGCAGCGGCGAGACCGCGCTGACCGTCCTCATGATCGCGGCAACGACCGGGATGGGGATCGCGATCGCGGCGATCACGATCGGGATGAGCGCCCTCCTCTACGCATACCTGAGCGGCGTCGTCGCGATGGTGTACTTGGACCGGCGGATGCGCCGCGAGGGCTACGACCTCGTGCTGCTGCGCCGCGCCGAGGTCGACGAGGCCGCCGCGCGGAAGTCCGCGGACGCGCTTCCGCACTCCACCGCCGGCGAGGCCCCCGCATGAGCGGCGCGCTGCACCCGCTGGCATCCGCATCCGTGCGCCTCCTCGCGCAGCCCAGCCGGGACGAGGGCCAGCAGTGGGCGCGCGACGAGCTCTCCGATCCGGACTACCAGGACGCGGACCTCACCCTCTTCGAGCGGATCGGGCGGGCGGTCTCCGACTTCTTCTCCGACCTGGGCCAGTCGGTCGCGGGCATCGACTCGGCCGTCCTCTTCATCGTGCTGTGCGTCGTCCTCATCGCGGCGACCGTCGTCATCATCTGGTGGGTCCGGCGCGGGGCCGGGGTCCGGCTCGAGCCCACCGCTCCGCGGCGCGCCGTCTTCCGCTCGGAGCTGGATCCGCGGAAGCTGCGCAGCAGCGCGCACACGGCCGCAGAGGCGGGCGACTGGCGCCTGGCGGTGCAGGAGCTGGTCCGCGCGATCTTCGCCGAGCAGGCGGACGCGCACAGGATCACGATCGACCGCGCCTCGACCGCGCAGGAGCTGGCGAGCGCGGCCGGGACCGCTCGGCCCCAGCACGCCGCCGGGTTCACCGCGCTCGCGGCGCTCTTCGATGAGGTCTCCTTCTCCGGCGGTGAGGTCACGCGCAGCGACTGGGACTCGTGTCGTGCGCTCGATGACAGCGTCGCTGGTCGCGCCCGGGCCGGGGGCGGTGCGACGTGAGCGCGCAGACGGACGTCGCGATCCGCGGCACGCGCTCCGCCGGCGGACCCGGTCTGCGGGCCCGTGCCGGCACGGTCGCCCGCTCGGCCGCCCTGTGGGTCATCGCCGCGGTCCTCGTGCTGCTGGCGGGAATCGTGACCGTGCTGGTGCGCGGCGGTGAGAACACCGCGACGCTGCACTACGAGTCGACCGGCGAGGACGGCGGCCGCGCGTTCGTCGAGGTGCTGCGCGACCACGGCAGGGACCTCACGACCACGGAGCGCTACGGCGACGCCGTCGCCGCCGTCGATCGGGGCGAGACGGTCCTCATCTATGCGGATGCCTACGCGCTCACGGGCGAGGCGATCGAGGACCTGTCCGACCGTGCACGGGACTCGGGCGCCCGGCTCATCCTCGTCGATCCCCAGTACAGCATCGAGGACTGGACGGATGCCCTCCTCTACGACACGGTCGTGGGCCAGCAGGCTCCGTCTGTCCTGCCTCCCGGCTGTTCCGCGACCGTGCCCTCGACGGCCGGGAACGTCGCGAATCCCGGGCAGGGCTCGGAGTACTTCACGACGGTCTCGGAGCCGGAGGACTCCCTGCTCTGCTACACCGAGGACCCGACTGATCCCGCACCGCACGGATTGTTCGTGACCGTCCCGCACGGCGAGGGCACCATCACGACCCTCTCGAGTGACTGGCTCCTGAACGACACGCTCGCGGCGGAGGGCCACATGTCGCTGGTGGCCGGCGTCCTCACGACGGAGCAGCCGATCACCTACTACTACCCCGTCGAGCGCGACCAGCCCACTGGGGCGGACGGCGGGACGCCGGGCGCCGGCGCCGTCTGGCTGTTCCCGCAGTGGGCCGTCGCGCTCCTCCTGTGGTCGGTGCCCGTCGTCCTCGTCGCCCTGCTCGTGTACGGGCGCCGCATGGGTCCGCTGGCCATCGAGCCGCTGCCGGTCATCGTCCCCGCGGCCGAGACGGTCCGCGGTCGCAGCGCCCTCCTCCAGCGCGCATCCGGGCGGGCCGAGGCCCTCCGCGACCTGCGTGCCGCCGCTCTGGTCCGACTGGGACGGCGCCTCGCGCTGCCCCCGGACACCCCCGCGGCCGAGGTCGCCGCCCGCGCCGCGGCTGCCTCCGGCCTCGATCCCGAGTGGACGGAGGGGGTCCTCCTCACGGAGGTCCCCCGCGACGACTCGTCCCTCATCCGCATTGCCATCGACATCACGACCATCGAGAGTGAGGTCCACCCCCTATGACCGTTCCCCCGCAGCACCCGCAGCCAGGTCACCCCCAGCAGGGTCACCCGCAGGCGCAGCAGCCCGGGCAGCCCCAGCAGCAGGCTCAGCCCTCGCAGCAGGCTCAGTCCCAGCAGCAGGCTCAGCCCCAGCAGCAGCACGGGCAGCAGCACTCGCACGCTCAGCCGGGACAGGCGCCGGTCACTCCCGCCGGCCGGCAGTTCGCGCCGCCGCGCGACGGGGTGCATGCGGCTCCGCCGGAGGAGGCGCTGCAGCTGACGGAGGAGGACGCCCGGCTGCGCGAGGTCCTGCTGCGCGTCCGCACGGAGACGGGCAAGGCCGTCGTGGGCCAGACCGACGCGGTCGACGGGATCCTCATCGCCCTGCTCGTGCAGGGTCACGTGCTCCTCGAGGGCGTGCCCGGTGTCGCGAAGACCCTGCTCGTGCGCACGATCGCGCAGTGCCTGGACCTGGACTCGCAGCGCGTGCAGTTCACGCCCGACCTCATGCCCGGCGACGTGACCGGCTCGATGATCTACGACGCGAAGTCCGGCGACTTCTCCTTCCGCGAGGGGCCGGTCTTCACGAACCTCCTCGTGGCGGACGAGATCAACCGGACGCCGCCCAAGACCCAGTCCGCGCTGCTCGAGGCGATGGAGGAGCGCCAGGTGACGGTCGACGGCGAGACGCGCAGGCTCACGGAGCCGTTCCTCGTCGCGGCGACCCAGAACCCGGTCGAGTACGAGGGCACCTACCCGCTCCCGGAGGCCCAGCTGGACCGGTTCCTCTTCAAGCTCGTCCTCGACCTGCCGGACCGGGACACCGAGTTCACGATCCTCACGCGGCACGCCCGGGGCTTCGACGCGCACCGGCTGCGCGCGGCCGGGATCGAGAGGGTCGCGGGGCCCACAGAGCTGCTGGGTGCGGGCGCGCGCGCCGCGCGGGTCCACTGCGCCCCGGAGGTCATCGCCTACATCGTCGACATCGTCCAGGCGACCCGCCGGGCGCCGTCGCTGGCGCTGGGCGTCTCCCCGCGCGGTGCGACCCGCCTCCTGGCCGCGGCTCAGGCGCGGGCCTGGCTGTCCGGACGCGGCTACATCACGCCGGACGACGTGAAGTCGCTCGTGCCGATGACGTTCCGCCACCGCATCGCGCTGCGCCCGGAGGCGCAGATGGAGGGTGCGGACGTCGACCGCGTCCTCGCCTCGATCGTCGAGTCGGTCCACGTCCCCCGCTGATGTCTCTGACCTGGCGCTTCCTCCTGCTCACGGCGCTCGCGGGAATCCCCGTCGCGCTGCGCCCGCAGGCGTCGACGTTCGTCGTCATGGCGGGCCTGCTCGTCATCGTCGGGCTCCTCGACTGGCTGGCGGCCCCCGGCATCGCGCGCCTGGGCCTCCAGCGCACGCCGGGTCCGCGGATCCGGCTGACGGAGGAGACCCACGCGGTCCTCACGATCACGAACCCCGGCAGGCGCACCCGGCGCCTGCACGTGCGCGACGCCTGGGCCCCCACCGCGGGCGCGCAGAACATCCGCTTCCGGACGCGGATCCGCCCGGGGAAGGTCCACACGCGGACGACGGTGCTGGTTCCCACCCGGCGCGGACTGCTGCGGGCCGATCGAGTCACGGTCCGGTCGACCTCGCTCGCGGGCCTCGTCGCGCGCCAGCGATCGATCGAGGTCCCCGCCTCGATCACGGTCCTGCCGCCATTCCACTCCCGCAGGCACCTGCCGTCCAAGATGCGCCGCCTGCGCGAGCTCGAGGGACGCACCGCTGTCATGCTCAAGGGCGCGGGCTCCGAGTTCGACTCCCTGCGCGAGTACGCGCGCGGTGACGACGTCCGCTCGATCGACTGGCGCGCCACGGCACGCGCGCAGGAGGTCATGGTCCGGACCTACCGGCCGGAGCGCGATCGTCGGGTCATCATCGTCCTCGACTCCTCGCGCCTGTCCGCCCGCCGCGTGGGCACGGGTACCGCGTTCGACGCGGCGATCGAGTCCGCCCTGCTGCTGACCGGCCTGGCCGCCGGGGCGGGCGACCGGGTCGAGGTGCTCGTCGCGGACGCGCGCGTGCGCGCCCGCATCGGTCCGATCGGACGCTCCGCGTCCCTCGATCACCTCATGCACCGGATCACCCCGATCATGCCGGAGCTGCTCGAGGCCGACTGGGAGACCATCACGTCCGCCGTCATGGGCGTGACCTCGCACCGCGCGCTCGTCGTCCTCGTGACCGCGCTGGATCCCGCGACGATCGGCGAGGACGTGCTGCCCGCACTGCCGCTGCTGGCACGCCGTCACACCCTCGCCGTCGCCTCGGTCGCGGATCCGGAGCTCGCGACGATGGCCGAGGCCCGCTACACGACCGAGCAGGTCTACACCGCGGCGTCTGCCGAGCGCGAGCTGCTGGAGAGCCGCTCCCTGGGCCACGCGCTCGCGGGGCTGGGCGTGCACTCCGTCCACGAGGCCCCGGATGATCTGCCGCCGGCGCTGGCGGACCTCTACATCTCGCTCAAGACCTCCGGTCGCCTCTGACGGGGGCGAGCCGCGGCTCTGTGCCAGCCGTGGCTCAGCGCTGATTGCGGCTCAGTGCCGGCTGAGTGTCAGGGCCGGTTGCAGCTCAGTAGGCGGCGACGACCCGGTAGCCCGCACGGTCGTCCTCGAGGTCCCCGTCGCCCCCGGACAGGACGACCGGGCGACCCAGCAGCACGGCGTAGAGGACGATCGCCAGGGTCAGCCCCACTCCCACGGAGATCTTGAACCAGACGGGGAACGGGTTGGGGGTGATGAAGCCCTCGACCAGTCCGGACAGGAAGAGCAGGAACACGAGCCCGCCGGCGACCGTCAGGAGTGATCGGGCCTCCTTCGCGAGTGCCTGCCCGCGCGTCATGGCACGGGGGATGATCCACGCGACGAAGATCTGCAGACCGGCCGCACCCGCGATGAGGATGCACGTGATCTCCGGGATGCCGTGCGGCAGGATGTACGACCAGAAGTCCGCCGCATACCCGTGGTGGTGCATGACGGCCGCAGAGATGCCCACGTTGATGCCGTTGAGCAGCAGCCCCACGATCACGTAGATCCCCGTGATCCCCAGGGCGATCCACTGGACGGCGATCCACGCGTTGTTCGTCCACACCCCCACGGCGAAGACCGAGTTGGGGTTCTCCTTGTAGTAGTCGACGAAGTCGCTCTGCGCGAGCGCCTGCTGCTGGGCCGGCGACATGAGGGTGTCGAGCGCGCCCGGGGTGCCCAGCGCCCACAGGGCGGCCACGACGGCGCTGCCCAGGAACAGGACGACCACGCCCAGGAACATCCAGCGCAAGCGGTAGAGCGAGGCCGGCAGCGACCGGACCGCGAAGCGCACGAAGGCGGACATGGGCCCTCGCGGAATCGAGGTCAGGTGGGTGCGCGCCCGGTGGACGATCACCGACAGCCGCGCGGCCGTCTGCGAGTCCGGTGCCACGGACAGGATGCGCGAGAGGTCCTTCGACGCCAGGCGGTAGAGGCCCAGGAAGTCGGCCGCCTCCGCGGCATCCAGTCGCGACTTCTTCGCGAGGCGTTCGAGCAGGTCCCAGCGGGGACCGTGGAGCTGCGCGAGGAGGACGGGATCCATGCGACCCACCCTACCCACGCGCGCGCCCGCGTCCCGCATCTGTGCGACGATGATGTGCATGAGCGTGCTTGTGACCGGCGAGGCCGTCGCCCTGCGGGTGCAGCCCGCGCATTTCGCGGCGCGCGCGCTGTCCGCGGTGATCGACACGATCGTGTACTCGATCGTCTACACCGCCGTCTTCGCCGCCGCGGCCTGGTTCGTCAGCCGGATCGGCGTGGAGTGGACGCTGCTGTCCACGTCCGCCGCAATCGTGCTCACGGTCCTCACGACAGTCGCAGTCCCCTGCACGGTCGAGCTCCTGCTGCGCGGTCGCTCCCTGGGCAAGCTGGCGCTGGGCCTGCGGATCGTCCGCGATGACGGCGGCGCGATCGGATTCCGGCACGCCCTCCTCCGCGCCCTGCTGTGGCAGTTCGAGGTGCTGACCACCGGCGGCGCGGTGGCGGCGCTCGCGGGACTCCTGTCCGCGCGCTCCAAGCGCCTGGGCGACATGCTCGCCGGCACGACCGCGGTGAGCGAGCGAGCGGCGCGCCCCCGCCCCGAGGGGATCGCACTGCATCCCCACCTCTACGACTGGATCCAGCAGGCGGACCTGGCCCCGCTGCCGGCCGGCCTGCAGCACCGCATCGTCCAGTTCCTCGCCTCGGCCTCCCAGCGCACGCCCGAGTCCCGGACGGAGCGCGCGATCGAGCTGGCGGAGGAGCTGAACCCGCACGTGTCCCCCGCACCCCCGCCCGGCACGGATGCGGAGATGTTCCTCTCCGCCGTCATCGTCCGCACGCGGTGGGAGCACCTCCAGCAGCAGGAGCGGGCCGATCGCTCCTCCGGTGCGTTCCGGCAGCGGGTGGGCACCCTGCCGCACGGCCTCCATCTGCACTGACCCCCGGTCACCTGCACTGAGCCCCGGGCCGCGGCACGGAACCCCGCGCCTCAGCACTCGATCTCACGATCAGCACTGAGCCCCCGCCCCCCGTGAACGGGGACCGGGGGCTCAGCGACCCGGACGCGCGGTGCGGCTCAGTAGCGGTAGTGCTCCGGCTTGTAGGGGCCGGCCACGTCGACGCCGATGTACTGCGCCTGCTCCTTGGTGAGCTCCATGACCTGCGCGCCCAGTGCGGGCAGGTGCAGGCGCGCGACCTTCTCGTCCAGCGCCTTGGGCAGTCGGTGCACGTCGGCCGCGTACCCGGCCTCCCCCGTGTGCAGCTCGATCTGCGCCATGACCTGGTTCGTGAACGAGGCGCTCATGACGAAGCTGGGGTGGCCCGTCGCGTTGCCCAGGTTGAGGAGGCGGCCCTCGGAGAGGACGATGATGCTCGTCGTCTCGCGTCCCGAGCCGGACGCCGCCGGCAGGGTCCACTCGTGGACCTGCGGCTTGATCTCCACCTTCTCCACGCCCGGCAGCTTCGCGAGCCCGGCCAGGTCGATCTCATCGTCGAAGTGGCCCACGTTGCCCACGATCGCGCCCGGCTTCAGCAGCTGGAGCTGCTCGACGGACAGGACCGCCGTGTTCCCGGTCGTCGTGATGACGAAGTCCGCTCCCGGGGCCGCGTCCGTCGTCGTCGTGACCTCATAGCCGTCCATCGCCGCCTGGAGCGCGCAGATCGGGTCGATCTCGCTCACGACGACCCGGGCGCCCTGACCGCGCATCGCCTCGGCGGCGCCCTTGCCCACGTCGCCGTACCCGATCACGAGCGCGACCTTGCCGCCGATCAGCACGTCCGTCGCCCGGTTGAGGCCGTCCGGCAGCGAGTGGCGGATGCCGTAGCGGTTGTCGAACTTCGACTTCGTGACGGCGTCGTTGACGTTGATCGCGGGGAACGGCAGGCGCCCCTCCTCCGCGAGGCGGTAGAGGCGGTTGACACCGGTCGTCGTCTCCTCGCTCACGCCGCGCAGCTGCGGGACCATCGCGGTGAAGCGCCCGGGCTCCTCGGCCAGGGAGGCGCGCAGGCGGGCGCGGAAGGCGCGCAGCTCGTCCGCGTCGTCCTCACCGTCCGCGGCGACGCCGCCGGCCGCCTCGGCCTCGGCGCCGTCCAGCAGGTACATCGTCGCGTCGCCGCCGTCGTCCAGGATGAGCGTGGGGCCCGCCGGGCGGTCCTCCGTCGCGGGGAACCGGAAGATCTGGTCCGTGCACCACCAGTACTCGTCGAGGG
>DWZY01000137.1 GCA_019117325.1 Candidatus Brevibacterium intestinigallinarum | reverse complement strand
GGCATCGATGCGGACCTCGTCGACCTGCGGGTGCGCGTCCCCTACGCGGCGGGCCCCCAGCACGCGGCCGGGCACTGGGACTGGGAGACGCCGTTCTACGTCAACGGCATGACCGGCGGGACGGAGCGGACGGCGCGCGTCAACCGGCAGCTCGCGATCGCGGCGCGGGAGACTGGCATGCCGATGGCCTGCGGGTCCGTGTCCGTCGCGCTCGACGAGCCCGCGACGGCCGCCGGATTCACCGTCATCCGGGAGGAGAACCCGAACGGCTTCGTCATGGCGAACCTGGGTGTGGGCCGGCCAGCGGACGATGCGCCGCGCGCCGTCGAGCTGCTGGACGCGGACGCGCTGCAGGTCCACGTGAATGCCGTCCAGGAGACTGCGATGCCCGAGGGCTCCCGCGACTTCTCCTCCTGGCTCACCTCCGTCGAGCAGCTGGTCGAGGCGTCCCCCGTCCCCGTCCTCGTCAAGGAGGTGGGCTTCGGGCTCAGCCGCCGCACCCTCACCCGCCTGCACGAGATGGGCGTGGCGCTGGCGGACGTGAGCGGCCGCGGAGGCACGGACTTCCTGCAGATCGAGAATGCCCGTACCACCGATGGCGGCTACGGCATGCTCGCCGGGTTCGGCCAGTCGGCGCTGGCCTGCCTGCTCGAAGCGCCCGCGCAGCGTCCCACCCTCGTGGCCTCGGGCGGGGTCCGCAATCCGTACGACGTCATCAAGGCGCTGTCAGCCGGCGCCCACGCGGTGGGTGTGGCCGGGTCGTTCGTGTCCGTGCTGGGCGCGGACGGTTCCGCTGATCTGCCCACGGGCACCGCCGCCGAGGCCGCACGCACCGATGCCGGTGCCGCCCGCCTCATCGAGCTGGTCGGGACGTGGAAGGCCCGCTACCGCGGGATCGCTGCTCTCCTGGGTGCGCAGACTCGCGACGATCTGCGCACGACGGACCTCATCGTCCGCGGCCGGCTGCGCGATTTCTGCGAGTCCCGCGGCGTCGACCTGGCCGCACTCGCCCGCCGCTCCGAGGCTCGTCCGTCGTGACCGTTGCGCCCCCGCGGGGACGCAACTGGCTGCGCGGTGCTGATGCCCCGCTCCGGGGGGCAGCCCCGAGACTCGCAGCTGCGTCCGTGGCGCCCACCGGTGCGACGGGCCGTCCGGGCAGGGCACGACCCCGATGGGGTACCGTGGCCGATGGTCATATCGGGCAGCCACGGCAGGGAATCCTATGAGAAGCGTCAGGTCATTGCCAGGTCGCGGTGCGAAGAGGACCGTCACGATCACCGTCGTGATGGGTGCTCTCCTGCTCGCCGGATGCATGACCGCCGACGACTCACTCTCAACAGCCCCGGCTGGCGACGCCGCGATCCTCGCCGAGCACGGCCTTGACGGCCTCGACGTGCGTGAGCTGGTCGAGACGCTCGATGCGATGCCGCTGTCCAAGCGCACGGAGACGGTGACCACGTCGATCACCGCAGAGACGCTTACGCTCACCGATCAGCACGGGCACACGGCCGAGGTGCCGATGCCCAGCGACGAGATCTACGTCTCCGCAGCCCCGTACCAGTCGCAGACCCACGACTGCTACTACCACAGCCCCACCGGATGCCTGGGCGAGCTGCGCAACGCAGACGTGGCCGTCACGGTGACGGACACGGCAACCGGTGAGGTGATCGTCGACGAGGACACGAGGACCCTGGACAACGGCTTCGTCGGGATCTGGCTGCCCCGCGGCATCGAGACGTCGATCTCGATCACCCACGAGGATCGGACCGCCACGTCCGCACTCTCGACCGTCGGTGACGATGCGCAGACATGCCTGACCGCGATGCGCCTGGTCTGACACGGGGTTCAGGTGCGGATCGCGGGCCAGCCGCTGCCGTCACTCGAGGGCGTCGGAGAGCTCCAGCCAGCGCTCCTCGAGCTCCGCCAGCTCCGTTTCGTGACCCTGCTGCTCCTGCGTGAGCGCGGCCAGCCCCTCGAAGTCGCTCTGGTCGTGCTCCGCCATCCGCGCGTGCACCGCATCGATCGAGGACTGCAGCTTCCCCATCCGCCGCTCGACGGCAGACAGCTCCTTCTGCGCCGCTCGCCGCTGCGCTCCGGTCGGGCCAACCGCCGAGGCCGTGGAGCCTCCCGCACCCGAGGTGCCGGCTCCTGCGGAGCCGGCTGCGGCCTCGGCGGCGGTGTTCCGGTTCCCAGCTGAACCGGCAGCCGCACGCGCGGCGTCGTCCGCGTCCTGCTGTGCCGACAGGCGCAGGTACTCGTCGATCCCGCCGGGCAGGTGGCGCAGTCCGGCGTTCCGGACCGCGAACTGGTCGTCCGTCACGCGCTCCATGAAGTAGCGGTCGTGGGAGATGACGAGGAGGGTGCCCGCCCACGTGTCGAGGAGGTCCTCCATCGCAGCGAGCATGTCCGTGTCCATGTCGTTCGTGGGCTCGTCGAGAATGAGGACGTTGGGCTCGTCCAGCAGGGTGAGGAGGAACTGGAGGCGCCTGCGCTGACCGCCGGACAGGTCCTGCACGCGGTTGGCGAGCACGTCGCCCAGGCCCAGCTTCTCCGCCAGCTGTCCCGGCGTGAGGTCTCCCCCGGCGGTGCGGTACTCCGTCTTCTTCCGGCCCAGCAGCTCGCGGACGAACTCGCCCATGACGGGCTCCAGGTCGCGCAGCTGCTGGTCGAGCACCGCGACGACGACGGTCTTGCCCCGCTTGACGCGGCCGCGGGTGGGCTCGACATCGCCGGTCAGCAGTCCCGCGAGCGTCGACTTGCCCGCCCCGTTGCGGCCCAGGATGCCCACGCGGTCGCCGGGGCCCAGGATCCAGTCGAGGTCGTCGAGGACCGTGGTGCCCGGGTAGTCGACGCCCACGTCCGTCAGCTCGAAGACGTCCTTGCCCAGCCGGGAGGTCGCCATGCCCACGAGCTCGACCGTATTGCGGACCGGCGGCACATCCGCGATGAGCGCGTTCGCCGCATCGATCCGGAACTTGGGCTTCGACGTGCGGGCCGGCGCGCCGCGGCGCAGCCACGCGAGCTCCTTGCGCATGAGGTTCTGCCGCTTCGCCTCCGCCTGGTCCGCCAGCCGGCGGCGCTCGACGCGCTGGAGAACGTAGGCCGCGTAGCCGCCCTCGTACTGGTCGACGGTGCCGTCGTGGACCTCCCACGTCTGCGTCGTCACCTCATCGAGGAACCACCGGTCGTGGGTGACGACGAGGAACGCGCCCTGCCCGGCGGGCCACCGGTTCTTCAGGTGGCGGGCGAGCCACGCGATGCCCTCGACGTCCAGGTGGTTCGTGGGCTCATCGAGGAAGAGGACGTCGTGGTCGCCGGCCAGCAGCGCGGCAAGCGCGACGCGGCGGCGCTGTCCACCGGACAGCCCGTCGACGGTCTGGTCAAGATCGAGGTCGCCCAGGAGGCCGGACATGACATCGCGGATGCGCGGGACGGCGGCCCACTCGTGGTCCGCGGCATCGCCAACGACGGCGGCGCGGATCGTGGAGCCGGGCGCGAAGTCATCCGTCTGGTGCAGATAGCCGGTCGTCACGTCACGGCGGCGAGTCACGCGGCCGGAGTCCGGTTCGCGGATGCCCGCGAGGATCGTCAGCAGCGTCGACTTGCCGTCGCCGTTGCGGCCCACGATCCCGATCCGGTCACCCGCGTCGATCCCGATCGTCACCCCGTCGAGGATGGTGCGGTTGGGGTAGCTGAGGCTGATCGTCTCTGCGCCGAGCAGGTGCACAGGGGTCCTTCCGGGAATGGGCGTGAGGGCGTCCCCCAGCCTACTCGCCGGGACGGACGTGGCGCGCGTCACCTAGTGTGGTGACATGCACCCGGACCACGCCGCACCGGACACCGGCACCCTGGATCTCACCGCCTACGATGCCCTGAGCTTCGACTGCTATGGCACCCTCATCGACTGGGAGGCGGGGATCGCCGCCGTCATCGGACCGTGGGCCCGCCGCCATGATCCCTCGCTCACGGATGAGGACGTCCTCGTCGCGTACGCGGCGAATGAGGCGGCGGTCCTGCGCGAGAACCCTACGATGCTCTACTCGGCTGCCCTCCGCGAGGCCTTCCGTCGCACCGGTGCGACGCTGGGCCACCCCGTCACCGAGGCCGAGGCGGCTGAGCTGGGCGGTTCCGTTCCGGCGTGGCCGGCCTTCGACGACTCAGTGGAGGCGCTCGCGATCCTCAAGGAGCACTACCGGCTCATCATCCTGTCGAATGTCGACCGCGCAGGTTTCGCCGGCTCGAACCGGCGACTGCAGGTCGAGTTCGACGACATCCTCACCGCAGAGGACATCGGCTCGTACAAGCCGAACCCCGCGAACTTCCGCGCACTGGCCCGATTGGCGGAGGAGCGTGGACACACCGGGCGGCTGCTGCACGTGGCACAGTCCCTCTTCCACGACCACGTGCCCGCGCGCGAGGCGGATCTGCCGGGGGTGTGGATCAACCGCCGGCACGACCGCCCCGGCTGGGGCGCGACACCGGACCCCGGCGCGACCGTCACGCCGGACGCGGAGTACCCGAGCCTGCTGGCCTTCGCACACGCAGTGCAGGAAGCGTTCGACTGAGGCAGGGGTCGCCCCGCCAGACTCTGCACCCCTGTCAGCGCAGTCGCCTCGTCTCCTGCCTGGTCGTCATGCACCTGGTTGTCGCGTACGTAGTCTTCGCGTACCCGACCGGTGCTCAGGAACGCGTCGCGGCGAAGGCCGCAGCAGTCAGCATCACGGCCATGACGACCGCCATCGCGGAGTAGCTGCCGAGCACGCCGGCGAGCGCGGGTCCGGAGACGGGGGCCAAGGCACCGACAGCGG
>DWZY01000136.1 GCA_019117325.1 Candidatus Brevibacterium intestinigallinarum | reverse complement strand
ACGACGTCCGCGCCGTCCGCGGCATCACCGTTGTCCGCTCCCGTGACGGCCTCGGACCCGGTCAGCTGGGCCACCTCCGTCGCCGAGGCCGCTGCCCGGTCCGCGTCCCGCGACCCGATCACGACCCTGTGACCGGCCTTCGCCAGCCGCACGGCCATGCCCCGGCCCAGGTTCCCCGTGCCGCCCAGGATCGCGACCGTCCGCACCGTCGTGCCGCTCGCCTCTGTCATCTCGCCTCCTGCATCCGACATCTGCTCTGGACGTCGTGGTGGTGGGCCCGCTGCGCGCGGACCCTGCTGTGCTGTCCTCCGGGACTGTCGTCCACCGCGCCGTCGTCGACGATCCCGTTCGCCGACGACGGCTCCTCTGGCTGCCCTCAGTCCTTCTCGCCCAGGCTCGCATGGACGTCGAAGGCGGACCGGCCGCCGTCGTCCGCGGGGTCCTCGGGCTCCATGCGCGGAGTCTCCTCGACGATGAGAGCTCCTTCCTGCGTGCGACCCAGGACGCGGTGGCCGTACAGGCCGTAGTTCTCCCGCAGCCGCAGCGCCTCGAGGCTGTGGCTGCCCGTGCCGCCCACGGTGATCGTCGTGCCGGAGGACGGCTCGTCCGCCTCCGCCGTGGCCTGGGCCGGCAGCAGGAATCGGCACAGGTGGTACATGACGAGGACGACGATCGTGCCGAACGCGATGCCGGACAGGGTGAACGTCTCCGTCACGACCAGGCTCACGTCACCGATCGCGATGATGATGCCCGCGGCCATCGGCACGATGTTCATGGGCTTCGCGAAGTCGACGCGGTTCTCCACCCAGATCTTGGCGCCCAGCAGGCCGATCATGCCGTAGAGGACGACCGTGATGCCCGCCAGCACACCGCCGGGGGTGGCGGAGATGACCGCACCGAACTTGGGCGAGAGGCCGAAGAGGATCGCGACGATGCCCGCGACGTAGTACGCGGCCGTCGAATAGACGCGCGTGTTCGCCATGACGCCGATGTTCTCCGCGTACGTCGTCGTGGGCGAACCGCCGATCGAGGTCGCGACGACCGTGGCCACACCATCAGCGGCGACCGCGCGACCCATGTAGGGATCGAGCCGGTCGCCCGTCATCTCCTCGACCGCCTTCACGTGTCCCACGTTCTCCGCGACCAGTGCGATGACCGCGGGCATGACGAGGATGATGAAGGCGGCGTTGAACTCCGGCAGGTGCCAGCCCACGACGCCGGCCGCCGCATCCGTGGCCGGCGGGAAGCCGATCCACGGCGCATCGACGACCCCGGACCAGTCGACGCGCAGGTGCGTGTCGACCTCGCCCGTGCCCGCGTTGAACGCGGTGATGGGACCCAGCACCATGTCGAACACCCACGACAGCACGTAGCCGAACGCCAGGCCCAGGAGGATCGCGACCCTGCCCAGGAAGCCGCGCAGCACGACGGACATGAGGATGACGGCCACCATGACGATGAGTGCGATCCACTGGTCCTGCGGCCAGTACGTGCCCGCCACGACCGGGGCCAGGTTGAAGCCGATGAGCAGGACGACCGCACCGGTCACGACCGGCGGCAGCACCTTCACGAGGATGCCCGCACCCAGGAAGTGGATGAACACGCCCACCAGCGCCAGCACGACACCGGAGACCAGGATGGCTCCGGTGACCTGCTGCGGCGTTCCGCCCTGCGCCGTGACGGCCGCGACACCGCCCACGAACGCGGCAGAGGTGCCCAGGTAGCTGGGCACCTTGCCGTTCACCATGAGCAGGAAGATGATGGTCGCGAAGCCGCTCATCATGACGGCCAGCTGGGGGTTGAGCCCCATGATGAGCGGGAACACGAACGTGGCCCCGAACATCGCGACGATGTGCTGTGCGCCCAGACCGATCGTCCGGGGCCAGCTCAGGCGTTCACCGGGAGCGACAGCGGCCCCGGGGGCGATGTTCTTGCCATCGCCGTGTAGTTTCCATCCGAATGCTGACATGACTCACTCCTCGTCCGGCACACCATCGGGCCGTGTCAGGTGCCGCCGGCGGGGAGCCGGCCGGCTCCGCTCAGGATTTCGCCTGCAGGCGCTCCGTGAACGCGGGGATGAGCGTCTCCCCGTAGACGCGCAGCGTCTCCTCCTTGTTGTCGTGGTCGAGGTATCCCGCGAACTGCGTGACACCCAGCTGCTTGTACTGCTCCAGCTTCTTCGCGTGCTCCTCGGCGGTGCCGATGATGCAGAAGCGCTCGACGATCTCGTCCGGGACGAAATCGACGTGGTCGTTGTCCGACCGTCCGTGGTCGTTGTAGTCGTAGCCCTGGCGGCCCTCGATGTAGTCCGTGAGCGCCCGGGGCACCGTGCCGTCCCCGCCGTAGCGGGTGACGATGTCCGCGACGTGGTTGCCCACCATGCCGCCGAACCAGCGGCACTGGTCGATCGCGTGCTTCTTGTTCTCCTCCGTGCCGTCCGTGATGTAGAAGGGCGCGGCGACGCAGAACTTCACGTCGTCCGGGTTCCGTCCCACGCCCGCGGCCGCCTCGCGCACGGTCCTGATCATCCACTCGGCGATCTCGACGTCGCCGCACTGCAGGATGAATCCGTCACCGGTCTCACCGGCGATCGCCAGCGCCTTGGGTCCGTAGGCCGCGACGTACACGTCCAGCTCGGAGCCCTGTGACCAGGGGAAGCGGATCTCCGAGCCGTTCAGCTCGACGGATCGGGAGTTCGCCAGGTTCTGGATGATCCCGATCGCCTCGCGGAACTCCTTGAGCGTCGTGGGCTTCTTGTTCATGACGCGCAGCGCGGAGTCGCCGCGGCCGATCCCGCAGACGGTGCGGTTGCCGAAGTGGTCGTTCAGGGTCGCGTACAGGGACGCCGTGACGGTGAGGTCGCGGGTCGCGGGGTTCGTGACCATGGGGCCGACCTTGATGCGATTCGTCGCGTCGAGGATCAGTGAGTAGAGGACGTACGGCTCGTGCCACAGGATGTGCGAGTCATAGGTCCAGAAGTGCGAGAACTTGTGCTCCTCCGCCTTCTTCGCCAGCGAGATCGTGCGGGCTGCGGGCGGGTTGGCCTGGATGACGACGCCGAAATCCATTGCGGGTCTCCTTCGGATCGGGGGATGGCGATGACGGGTGACCGGGTGTGGCCGGGTGCGTGCGTCCCCGCGGGGACGCGGACGCGGGTCAGGGAGCGGTGATCGAGTCGTACGTGTCGGGGCGGCGGTCGCGGTAGAACTGGAAGTTGTCGCGCGCCTGGCGCACGAGGCTGAGGTCCAGGTCGCGGATCAGGATCTCCTCGTTCTCCGAGGACGCGGTGTCCCCCACGTAGTTGCCCATGGGGTCCGCGAAGTACGAGGTGCCGTAGAACTGGACGGCCTCGTCGCCGTACTCGTTGTCCTCGCGGCCCACGCGGTTCGACACCGCGACGAAGTACTGGTTGGCACCGGCGGCCGCGGTCTGCTCGAGCTCCCACAGGCGGTTCGACAGGCCGGGCTTCGACGCGTTGGGGTTGAAGACGATCTCCGCACCGGCCAGCCCCAGCATCCGCCAGCCCTCCGGGAAGTGGCGGTCGTAGCAGATGGACACGCCGATCCGGCCGATCGCGGTGTCGAACGCGGGCCAGCCCAGGTTGCCGGGGCGGAAGTAGTACTTCTCCCAGAAGTTCTCCACGTGCGGGATGTGGTTCTTCCGGTAGATGCCGCGGTTGGTGCCGTCCGCGTCAACGACGACGGCGGTGTTGTAGTAGACGCCCGGCATCTGCTCCTCGTAGATCGGGAGGATCGTCACGAGGCCCAGCTCCTTGGCGAGCGCGGAGAACCGCTGCACGATGGGACCGTCGACCGGCTCTGCGAACGCGTAGTACTTCCGGTCCTGGGTGATGCCGAAGTACGGGCCGTAGAAGAGCTCCTGGAAGCTGATCGCCTGGGCTCCCTGCGCTGCGGCGTCGTGCATGAACTGCTCGTGCTTGTCGAGCATCGACTCCTTGTCGCCGGTCCAGGTGGTCTGAGTGACTGCGACGCGAACCATGGGTTCCTCCTCAGGGGTCAGGGACTTCGTCGTGCTCCTGCCAGCCGCGCTGCCCGACACCCGGAGGCGGGCCCGGCGGGACCGCCTCGTCCCTGCGGTGCTGGTGGCGTGCTTCAATGGTCGCCCGGGGACTGTGATGTGTCTAACATCCAGTTCTGGCCAGACTCACCACCGAAATCGATGAGCCCGCCTCCCGCGGGCCCCGCAGGAGGTTCCGTGCAGCCCTCGTCCGCTCTGCCCGCCCGGATCACGATGCTGTCCGGTGGGGTGGGAGGTTCCCGCTTCGCGCAGGGCGTGCGGCACCTGATCCGTCGCTCGGCGACGTCGCTCACCTGCATCGTCAACACCGGTGACGACATGTGGCTCAACGGGCTGCGGGTGTGCCCGGACCTCGACTCGATGATGTACGGGCTGGCCGGGGTGAACGACCGCGACCGCGGATGGGGGCGGGCCGGGGAGACGGAGCGCGTGAGCGCGGAGCTCGTGGCCTACGGGGTGGGCGCCGACTGGTTCACCCTGGGTGACCTGGACCTGGGCACTCACATCGCGCGCGCCCAGCTGCTGCGGTCGGGGCTGGGGCTCGCCCAGGTGACCCGGCGGCTGTCCGAGCGCTGGGACCTGGGTGCGACGCTGCTGCCGGCCACCGAGCACGAGGTCGAGACCCGCGTCCGCGTCGACGAGGAGACGACCCTCCACTTCGAGGAGTGGTGGGTGCGCCACCGGGCCGCCCTTCCCGCTCGGGAGTTCGTACACCCTGGCGCTGCCGAGGCCATCCCCGCGCCCGGTGTCCTCGAGGCGATCCGCGACGCGGACGTGATCCTCCTGGCACCCTCGAACCCGATCGTCTCGATCGGCGCGATCCTCCAGATCCCGGGGATCGCGGACGCGCTGCGTGAGGCGTCCGCGCCGGTCATCGGGCTGTCACCGATCCTGGGCGATGCACCGGTCCTGGGGATGGCCGCGCAGTGCCTGCGGGCTGTGGGCGCCGAGGTCTCCGCCGCCGGCGTCGCCCGCCACTACGGAGCACGCAGCTACGGCGGCCTGCTGGACGGCTGGCTGGTGGATGAGCAGGACGCCGAGGCCGTTGCGGGCCTCGAGGACGCCGGCATCGCGGCCGCCGCGGTGCCGCTGCTCATGGGAACCGACGACCTCACCGCGGACATGGCGCAGGCGGCGCTGGACCTGGCCGGGCGCACGGGTCGGTGAGGGCTGGGTGGCTCGCTCACCGCGAACGCCTCACACTGACGTCGAGGTCGCATCACCTGGCCGGGAGCCCCTGACCTCCCGGTCCTGCCGGCTCACGACTCCACGAGGGTCTCCGCGGTCCGGCGCGAGACGGCGCCCAGGCCCAGTCTGCGCGCCTGTGCGAGGTCGGAGGGCGTGTCGACGTCGCGCCGCAGCCCGGGCAGATCGCCCGGCAGCGGGACGTGACCGGCGTGCCGGTGCCGCTCGAACGATCCCGGTCCGAACCGGGGAACAGGGCGGGTCGCCGAGGCCGTCGTACCTTGGCCAGCCGCCGCACTGTGCCCTGTCACCGCGACCTCCGCGGGACCAGTCGTAGGCGGCGCGCCGTCCCCACTCGGTGCCGCCGCACCGTCCGCGGTGAGCAGGACCGTGCCCGTCCCGTCCGCGTCTGCCAGGACTCCCAGCCGGTGGCCGGTCGCGGCGGCGAGCGCCGCACCGATCTCGTCTGCAGACACCGCGGGGAGGTCGCCGGTCATGATCGCGACGCGGTGCAGGCCGCCGGTGGCCTCGAGCGCGTCCAGTCCGGCATCGATCGCGGGGTTGAGGCCCGGCCCGCGCGTCTCGCCGACGATCTGCGCGCCCTGCTGCGACAGCTGCGCCGCGACGACGGGATCTTCCGTCACGACCAGCACGCGACGGATCGCGGGGACGGCGAGCGCAGCGGCGCACGTATCCGTCGCGAACGACAGGGCGAGCCGCTGCCGCAGAGCATCGTCCACCCCCGCGAGGCTCACTCCCGCGCCGCCCTCACCTGCGAGATCGGACACGACCAAGTCTCCACCCGCGAGCCGGGACTTCGCGGAATCGAGCCGCTTGATCGGGATGATGAGATCCCAGCCGGCCTCGGCGTCCGGGGCCCCACCCGTCCGGACAGAGCCACCTTCCGGGGGAAGGGGCTCCGCGCCCTCCACGCGCTTCATGGCTCGATCCCGTGCTCGCGCAGGGCGGCGGCATAGCCTTCGTCAAAGCCCTCCGCACGTCCCGCCGCCCACGATTCCGCGGCTCCGGTGTGGAACATGTCCTCCTCGTGCGGTCGCAGCAGATCCGCCGCGCTGACGGGCCGTGGCTCGTCGTGGACCAGGTGCCCCAGCCCTCGGATCACGGCGATGGGAAGGCCCTGGGCCTTCCCCTTGACGAGGTCGGCGGCACCCGCGATCGCGTCCGCGGTCGCGGTGATCGTCACGTTCATCTCCTGCCCGTACTCGTCGCGAGTCCCGCGCAGATCCTCGACCGCGTCCATGCCCGCGATCCCGATCGCGGCATCGGTCTGCCCCACGCGCCACGCGCGGCCCAGCGTGTCCGTCACGATGACGCCCACCCGAATGCCCAGCTGCTCCCGGATCGCATCGACGAGGATCCGCGCAGAGCGGTCCGGGTCCTCCGGCAGGAGCAGCACGGTGCCCACGGGCACACTGCTGCTGTCGACGCCCGCGGCGGCCGCGATGATCCCCAGCCGGTTCTGGACGATCCGGACGGTGCCACCGGGCGTCTCTCGACTGGCGACGAGGCGGACCGTCTCGTCCGTGATCGCCTGCTCGCGGTCGTCCGCC
>DWZY01000135.1 GCA_019117325.1 Candidatus Brevibacterium intestinigallinarum | reverse complement strand
CCGGTCTTCCGGTTGTAGTCGATCGCGATGACGTAGTCGAAGACGGACGAGTAGCCCTCGCCGTAGACGGCCTCGGCGCCGCTGCGGAGGCCCTCGTCGCGGTAGTAGGGCAGCGACGTGCCGGGGTCCTCGAGGAAGCCGCCGGCATCGCTGAGGGTGAAGACGCCGGCCGGTGTCGTGCGGTCGCCCTCGCGGCGGTCCTCCTTCCACCCGTTGGCGCCGTTGCGACCGGCCATCGTCGCCGTCCGCACCCAGCCGTCGCCATCGCGCTCCCACAGCGCCAGCTGTGTGGTGGTCGCGTCGTCGTCCGCCCCCGAAGCCACGAGCAGCTGCCCCGTCTCCTCCGGAATCTGCGCCGCGGTTCCGGGGCCCAGGCCGGTCGCGGGGTCGGAGAGGGAGACGACCCGCTCGTCCGCGGCCGTGCGCTGGTCGGCAGAGGGGCGCTGGTCTGCATCCGCCTGCGAGGCCGAGGAGGATTCCGCCGCGCCTGCGGCGGGGGCCGGGGTGCGCTGTCGGGGTGCGTCGAACTGGACGGCGGCGCGCTGGGCCGGGGCGGAGAACTCGGTGGAATCGGGTGATCCCGCAGCCTCCTGGGCGATCGTGGCCGGCGCGGTGGCGGCGGATGCGAGGAGGCCCGCAGACAGGAGCGCGCCCGCGAGGCAGCGGAGGGCCAGCGAGCTCGCTGGGGTGCGAGCGGCCGGGGACGGGATCGTCATGGGGCCAGTCTGGCAGTCGGGGTGGTTCGAGTCACGGATGACACTCCACGGAGCATCCGCGGCGAAATCGCTGGGAGTCGGGGCGGGGGCCACTCGTCGTAAGATGTGCGCATCATGTCGATCCCCCCTCCACCCCAGCATCCGCCACCGCGCCGGCAGCCGCGCGACGCGGAGGATCCGTCGCTCACGACGCAGATCTTCCTCGACCAGGCGAAGGCCGCGACCGGTGGTGCTCTCGCAGCACAGGCACCCGGCCAGGCGGCTGCGAGCACGCCTGCCCGCAGTGCGGCGGAGGGTGCCCGTCCGGAGCCAGCAGGCCCGGTCGAGGATGCGAGCGCGCAGGAGTCGACGCAGATGATGTCGATGGAGGAGCTGCGTGCGCTCGCGGCGTCCTCCCACATCGATGCGATCGACGGCCCCCGGGAGCAGGAGGCCGGGGGATCCGCAGCGGCGTGGGCGACGCCGCACGACGACGCGCGGGCGCAGAGCACCGCGCCTCCCGCGGTGTTCTCACCCGCGATGCGTCAGGCTGCATCGCACGCCTCACCGGACCCTTCGGTGCACGGACCCGGCGTGCCGCCGCCCCCGCAGGTGCCGCCGCCGCACGCCCCGCAGCAGTCACCGTACGGGGCGGGCCCCGCGCCATACGCGGCGCAGCAGCAGCAGTGGCCGGACCAGGGACACGCGGCGGGCGCCGGGTACGCCGTTGCGCGCCCCGCTCCGGCGAAGAAGCGCGGCATGCCGGTCCTCGCGATCGTCTTCGTCGTCCTCTCCGCGCTCATCGTCCTGGGGATCGGCGGCTGGATCCTCGTCGATGCACTGGGCCGCAGCGGCGACCAGTCGCAGGAGGCCGTTCCGCCCCCGCCGGCGACCTCGACGCAGGAGCCGGACGGGCTGGTCGACGGAGCGGACGATTCGACCTCCGACCCCTCCGCGGACGCCGCGGGGGATGTCCAGACGTTCGTGACGCCCTCGGGCAACATCGGCTGCACGATCGATGCGGAGCGCGCGCGCTGCAGCATCAAGACCTTCGACTACGACCCGCCGGACCCGCCGGACGGCTGCACGATGGACGAGTGGGGCTCGATCGTCGTGGCGAACGGCGAGGGTGCGGGCTTCTCCTGCAGTCCCGCCGCGTTCCCCACGGACGGGCAGACGCTGGACTACGGCGAGAGCGTGAGCGCGCACGGGATGACGTGCGAGTCGACGGAGTCCGGAGTGATCTGCCGTTCGGATGAGACGGACGCCTCCTTCTCGATCGCCCGCGCCGCCGCGGACTTCACGCAGAAGTGAGGATGCAGGTGAACGCGTCGTGTCAGGACGGACTGTGCGTCCGTCATGCGGACACTCGACTGGGAGTTGTGAGCCCCAGGGGCATAGGGTGACGAGCATGACACGGAGCCTTCTCCTCCTTAGCCGCCGCGACGGGGCCTGACACACACGGGCCGCATCCTCGTCGCGGTGGTTGTCGCGCTTGTCGGTCCTTCTACACCCGCACCACACGCACGCACAGGAGAGCAGCGATGTCGAATCTGCAGAAGCCCAGCCCCATGCCGTTCCACAAGTACCGGTCGTTCTTCGACCGGATCCAGCTGGACATGCGCGATCGCACCTGGCCGGACCAGAGGCTCACGAAGGCACCGCGCTGGCTCAGCACCGATCTGCGCGACGGCAACCAGGCGCTCATCGACCCCATGACCCCGGACCGCAAGCGCCGCATGTTCGACCTGCTGGTCAAGCTGGGGTTCAAGGAGATCGAGGTCGGCTTCCCGGCGGCCAGCCAGCCGGACTTCGACTTCGTCCGCCAGATCATCGAGGAGGACGCGATCCCCGATGGCGTCCGCATCAGCGTCCTGACCCAGGCCCGCGAGGACCTCATCGAGCGCACCGTTGAGAGCCTGCAGGGCGCGGCGATGTCGACGGTCCACCTCTACAACGCGACCGCTCCCGTGTTCCGCAAGGTCGTCTTCGGCTTCGACGGTGAGGGCTTTGACCAGACCCGCGATATCGCGCTGCGCGGCACGCAGGCCGTCATGAAGCACGCGGAGTCGATGCTGGGCGACGCGGACTTCGGCTACCAGTACTCGCCGGAGATCTTCGTGGACACGGAGCCGGACTTCGCCGTGGACATCGTCGGCTCCGTCCTGGATCTCTGGCAGCCGGCCTCCGGTCGCGAGACCGTCGTGAACCTGCCCGCCACGGTGGAGCGCGGCACCCCCAACACGTACGCGGACCAGATCGAGTGGTTCATCCGGCAGATGCCCTACCGCGAGGACGTCGCGGTGAGCCTGCACCCGCACAACGATCGCGGCACCGGTGTCGCGGCCGCAGAGCTGGGCCTCATGGCCGGCGCGGACCGCGTCGAGGGCTGCCTGTTCGGCAACGGCGAGCGCACCGGCAACCTGGATCTGGTGACGGTCGCGATGAACCTCTACAGCCAGGGCGTCGACCCGGAGCT